>SFFC01000002.1 GCA_004556985.1 Clostridiales bacterium
CAGCACGCGCTTTGATTTGTCCTGCTTCAGCAGCGCCTGCAAGGCGAGCGCGTCGTCGAGCGTCGTAAAGCAGGTCTTGGCGGGCACGGTGTCATAGCCCTCCGTCGGCGGGACGAACGGCGAGGAGCCGACCGCCAGACAGAGCCTGTCGTAGGGCAAGGTTTCGCCGTTTGAGAGGGACACCGTGTGCGCGGCAGGGTCGATCGTCTCGGCCCGCACGCCGCGGATGGCACGGACGCCTTTCCTCTCCTCGTAGTCTGCGGGGCGATAGAGCAGGAGCTTTTCCTGCGTCGTCTTGCCCTCGAGCAGGTAGGAAATCAGCGGACGGCCGTAAAAGGGGTAGGGCTCGGAGGAGACGAGGGTGATCCCGCCCTCCTTGTCCAGCGCGCGGATGCCCTCAATGCAGCCGACAGCCGCGGCGCTTCCGCCGATGATGACATAACGCATGGAGATCACCTCATCTTTCTTCGTACACGATGGCCTTGTTCGGGCAGCCCTGTACGCACAGCGGCACGCCGAATTCGTTTTTCTGACAGAGCTCGCATTTCTGAATGACGCCGTTTTCGTTGTGGCTCAGCGCGCCATAGGGGCAGGACATGATGCAGGAACAGCAGCCGACGCATTTGTCGCTGTCGATGAAGACCGCGCCGTCGACGATGCTCAGCGCGCCGGAGATGCAGCTCTTGACGCAGAGCGGATCCGTGCAGTGGCGGCAGGAGACGGCGAAGGAGATGTTGCCGCGCTCCTCGATGCGGATGCGGGGGACGATGTGATGATCCTTGAGCGCCTTGATCATGCTCGACTTGCCGGAATTGGCGAAGGCGCAGTAATACTCGCACAGATGGCAGCCCAGGCACCATTTTTCGTTGACGTAAACCTTTTTCATCGCGCTTTCCTCACTCTCCGGCGTGCTTGACGCCCAGGATATCGAGCTCCTTCTGCGTCAGGCCGATGCCGCGCAGCATGAGGCGGTTGCCCCGCAGGGCCTCGATGGAGTTGATGCCCATGCCGCCCATCATTTCCTTGAGCTCGTGATCCCAGCTCGTGAGCAGGTTGATCAGGCGCTTTTCGCCGATATCCGGATTGAGACGCTTGACGAGTTCGGGACGCTGGGTGGCGATGCCCCAGTTGCATTTGCCCGTCTGGCAGGAGCGACACAGATGGCAGCCGAGGGCGAGCAGCGCCGATGTAGCGATATAGACCGCGTCTGCGCCCAGCGCGATGGCCTTGACGAGATCGGCGCTGTTGCGCACGGAGCCGCCGATGACGATGCTCACGCGGTCGCGGATGCCTTCCTCGCGCAGGCGCTGATCGACGGCGGCGAGCGCCAGCTCGATCGGAATGCCGACGTTGTCGCGGATGCGGGTCGGCGCCGCGCCAGTGCCGCCGCGGAAGCCGTCGATGGCGATGATGTCCGCGCCGGAGCGCGCGATGCCGGAGGCGATGGCGGCGACGTTGTGCACTGCCGCGATCTTGACGATGACGGGCTTTTTGTAATGGGTCGCTTCCTTAATGGAATAGACGAGCTGGCGCAGGTCCTCGATGGAGTAGATGTCGTGGTGCGGGGCGGGGGAGATGGCGTCCGTGCCCTCGGGGATCATGCGCGTGCGGGAGATGTCCGCGCCGACCTTGATGCCCGGCAGATGGCCGCCGATGCCGGGCTTTGCGCCCTGGCCCATTTTGATCTCGACTGCCGCGCCAGCGTTGAGGTAGTCCGAATGCACGCCGAAGCGGCCCGAGGCCACCTGCACGATCGTGTTGGGGCCGTACTGGTAGAAGTCCTGATGCAATCCGCCCTCGCCGGTGTTGTAGTAGGTGCCCAGGGCCGTGGCCGCGCGGGCGAGGGAGGCATGGGCGTTGTAGGAGATGGAGCCGTAGCTCATCGCGGAGAACATGACCGGAATGCTGAGTGACAGCTGCGGCGGCATGTTGTCGATGAGCTGGCCGTCCTTGTCGCGCTCGATGGCCTGTGGCTTGGCGCCCAGCGTCGTGCGCGTCTCCATCGGCTCACGCAGCGGATCGATGGAGGGGTTGGTCACCTGCGAGGCGTTGATCAGCAGCTTGTCCCAATAGATCGGGTAGGGCTCCGGGTTGCCCATCGAGGAGAGGAGTACGCCGCCGGTGCCGGCCTGGCGGTAGACCTCCGAGATGGCCTTGCCGGTCCAGTTGGCGTTCTCCTTGAAGGTGTGGTCGGTCTTGACGATCTTGAGCGCGCGCGTCGGGCAGAGGGAGACGCAGCGATGGCAGGCGACGCATTTGCTCTCGTCGCTCATCATGCAGCCGAAGTCTACATCATAATGATGCACGCCGTTGGCGCACTGGCGCTCGCAGGCGCGGCAGGAGATGCAGCGCTGCGGATTGCGGATGACTTCATATTGGGGATAGAGAAAGTCGATGGCCATTACGCCTCGCCTCCTTTCAGGTGAATGCCCAGCCGGGCAGCGGCCTCGGGCTCGAGCGTCACAACGACCGGCTGGCCGCCGCCGGGCGACCAGATGCGGTCGAGCTCCGGCGAGATCACGCGGATAGCACATTCCTCCGAGGCGAAATAGACCATGTCGTCCTTTTCGCCCACGACCATCGAGCGGAGCTTGAGGCGGTCATTGAGCGCCATCATGCCGCCGTCAAAGCCGACGAGGATGGAGAACGGGCCGTTGATCAGCAGGCTCGAGAAGGCATTGCGCAGGTAGGCTGCGCGGGTCCTCTGCGGCTCGGGCATCGCGGCGATGGTCGACCAGAAGGGCGCGGCGATGACGCCGGCGGTCTCCTCGAGGGTCAGCCCGCGGCGGCGCACGAGGTAATCGATGATGTAGGTGATGGCCTCGGTGTCGGTCTTGAGCGTGCAGGCATAGCCGAACATTTCAATGAAGCGGCGGTTGGCGTCGTAGCTGGAGATTTCGCCGTTGTGAACGACCGTGCAGTCAAGCAGCGCGAAGGGATGCGCGCCGCCCCACCAGCCGGGCGTATTGGTCGGATAGCGGCCATGCGCCGTCCAGGAGTAGCCGGCGTATTCTTCCAGCCGGTAGAATTCGCCGACGTCCTCGGGGAAGCCTACGGCCTTGAAGACGCCCATGTTCTTGCCGCTGGAAAAGACGAAGGCGCCCTCGATCTGCGCGTTGACGTGGAGCACGCGCTGCACGACGTATTCCTTTTCGTCGAGCTGGCTCTCCTCCAGAACGGTCTTGCGGGGCGAGAGGAAGTAGCGCCAGATCATCGGCTCATGGGTAATGGAAAGGATGCGCCGCGTCGGGATCTTTTCGTAGCTGACGACGTCGAAGAAGCCCTCCAGGTAGGTCTCGCAGGCCTTGCGCGCCTCAGGCGTGTCATAGAAGAGATGGAACGCGTAAAAATCGGCGTACTGCGGATAGATGCCGTAGCCGGCAAAGCCACCGCCCAGACCGTTGGATCGGTCGTGCATCGGGGCAATGGAGCGGATGATCGCGTCGCCGGAGACCCTGCGCCCTGATCTGGAGAAGATGCCGGAGATCGCGCAGCCGGAGGGAATATGGGTTTGGCCTTCCTTGAGCATGGAGGGTCCTCCTTTACTAAAAGAGCGTTGACTTCCCGCAAGGGGATGTGCGGTGAATTGCGTCTATTATAACAAGAAGGGCTGCCGATGTAAATGGGTGAAGGTGAAGAAAATGAAGTTTCTTTCAAAAGACATTTAATTTTGCTCAGAAATGTGTGCAAATCTCGTTGAAATTGCAGGAAATAAGCATCAAACATTTAGAAAATGGCAAAAACCGGTTGACGAACGGCTCCAAATCCGCTATACTGACGCACGTTGAACGGAGCGCGACGCGCCCGAAACGCAAAACGCCGGAAAGCCGGCGGCAGATGGGAGAGATCACGATGAAGAAAGTCCCTGAACTCTTTGGCAGCATGGTCTTCAACGAGGCCGTCATGAAGGAGCGCCTGCCCAAGGATGTCTATAAGGCGCTCAAGTGCACGATCCGCCAGGGAACCGCGCTCGACGCGCAGATTGCGGGCGTCGTCGCCAATGCGATGAAGGACTGGGCGATTGAGAAGGGCGCGACGCATTTTACCCACTGGTTCCAGCCGATGACCGGCATCACGGCGGAGAAGCATGATTCCTTCATTTCTCCCTGCGCCGACGGCACGGTGATCATGGAGTTCTCTGGCAAGGAGCTCATCAAGGGCGAGCCGGACGCCTCCTCCTTCCCCTCCGGCGGCCTGCGCGCGACCTTTGAGGCGCGCGGCTACACCGCCTGGGATCCGACCAGCTACGCCTTCATCAAGGATGATACGCTCTGCATCCCGACGGCGTTCTGCTCCTACACCGGCGAGATTCTCGACAAGAAGACCCCGCTGCTGCGCTCGATGGAGGCCATCAGCAAGCAGGCATGCCGAGTCCTGAAGCTCTTTGGCAAGGACGTCGCCCGCGTGACGACGACCGTCGGCCCGGAGCAGGAATACTTCCTCATCGACAAGGAGGATTACAAGAAGCGCCCGGATCTGATCCTGACCGGCCGCACGCTCTTCGGCGCGATGCCGCCCAAGGGCCAGGAGCTCGAGGATCACTACTTCGGCTCGATCCGCCCGCGCGTCAAGGCGTTCATGGAGGATCTGGATGAGGAGCTCTGGAAGCTGGGCATCAACGCCAAGACCGAGCACAACGAGGTCGCGCCCGCGCAGCACGAGATGGCGCCGATCTTCGCCACTGCGAATATTGCCACCGACCACAACCAGCTCTCCATGGAGATCATGAAGAAGGTGGCCGATCGCCACGGCTTCGTCTGCCTGCTCCACGAGAAGCCGTTTGAGGGCGTCAACGGCTCCGGCAAGCACAACAACTGGTCCATCTCCACCGACAAGGGCGAGAACCTGCTCGATCCGGGCGTCACGCCGATGGAGAACGCGCAGTTCCTGCTCTTCCTGACGGCGGTCATCAAGGCGGTCGACGACTATCAGGATCTGCTGCGCATCTCCGTGGCCAGCGCGGGCAACGACCATCGCCTGGGCGCAAACGAGGCGCCGCCCGCGATCGTCTCCATGTATGTGGGCGACGAGCTCGCCGCGGTCATCGACTCCATCGTCTCCGGCGCAGGCTACAAGGCCGCTGGCAAGAAGATCATGGATATCGGCGTTTCCGTCCTGCCGACGATCCCGACCGACAACTCCGACCGCAACCGCACCTCGCCGTTTGCGTTCACGGGCAACAAGTTCGAGTTCCGCATGCCGGGCTCTTCCTTCAACATCGCCTGCACGAACGTCATGCTCAACACCGCCGTGGCCGATTCGCTGCTGCTGTTTGCGGACGAGCTGGAGAAGGCGGAGGACTTTGACGCCGCGCTCGCCGCGCTCATCAAGCGTGAGCTCTCCGCGCATCAGAAGATCCTCTTCAACGGCAACGGCTACAGCGCCGAATGGCCCATTGAGGCGGAGAAGCGCGGCCTGCTCAACCTGCGCTCTACGCCGGAGGCCGTCGTCCATTACACGGACGAGAAGAACGTCGCGCTCTTCGCCCGCCACGGCGTCTACTCGCTCACCGAGATGAAGTCCCGCCAGGAGATCTCGATGGAGGAATACGTCAAGGTGATCCACATCGAGGCGATGGCGAGTCTGGACATCCTCAAGAAGCAGATCGTCCCGGCCTGCATCAGCTATTCGAAGGAGCTGGCGGAGACCGTCGCGCTCAAGAAGAGCATCGGCGTCGACGCGCCTGCCGAGGTGGCCAAGGTCAGGGAGCTGACCGAAAAGACCGCCGAGCTGATCAGCCTGCAAGGCGCGCTGGAGGCGGCTGTTGATGGCTGCCCGGCGGACACGACCGAATGCGCGATGTACGACCACGAGACCGTCATCCCGGCGATGGAGGCGGCCCGCAAGGTCGCCGATGAGCTCGAGCTGCTGGTCGCCAAGAAGGCCTGGCCGTTCCCGACCTACGCCGATCTGCTCTTCTACGTCTGATTGCGCATAAAAACCACATACAGTGTTTGCACGAGGATGTGCATGCGGATCGCCTTCGGGCGCGCTTCCGCATGCGCATCCTTTTGTGATCAATGGCCGGTCATCCGGCCGGAAAGCAAGGGGGATATTCAATGGAAACGACGGCTTTGGAACTGGCCCTGAATACGGGATGGATACTCCTGGGCGCGGCGCTTGTCTTCTTCATGCAGGCGGGCTTCGCGATGGTGGAGACCGGCTTTACCCGCGCCAAGAACGCCGGCAACATCATCATGAAAAACCTGATGGACTTCTCTTTGGGCACGCCGATCTTCTGGATCATCGGCTTTGGCCTCATGTTCGGCGGCACGGGCAAGCTCATCGGCGGCCTTGACCTGTTTACGACGGCGGGCGGCGACTGGGCGACGATGATCTTCCAGACCGTGTTCTGTGCGACGGCGGCGACCATCGTCTCCGGCGCGATGGCCGAGCGCACGAAGTTCTCCGCCTACTGCATCTATTCGATGGTCATTTCGGCGTTTGTCTATCCGATTTCCGGTCATTGGATCTGGGGCGGCGGCTGGCTCGCGCAGCTGGGCTTCCATGACTTTGCCGGCTCCACGGCTGTGCACATGGTCGGCGGCGTCGCGGCCTTCATCGGCGCGGCGATTCTCGGCCCGCGCATTGGCAAATACAGCAAGGACGGCAAGGCGCGCGCGATTCCGGGCCACTCGCTGACCCTCGGCGCGCTGGGCGTCTTCATCCTCTGGTTCTGCTGGTTTGGCTTCAACGGCTGCTCCACCGTCGCGCTGACGGGCGGCGCGGACGAGACTGCCGCGCGCGTCTTCGTGACGACGAATCTGGCCGCCGCCGTGGCGACCGTGACCGTCATGTGCATCACCTGGGTGCGCTACAAGAAGCCGGACGTCTCCATGACGCTCAACGGCTCCCTGGCGGGCCTGGTCGCCATCACGGCGGGCTGCGACATGGTGACGCCCACGGGTGCGGCGCTCATCGGCATCATCGCGGGCTTTGTCGTCGTCTTCGGCATCGAGTTCATCGATCAGGTGGTCAAGGTCGATGATCCGGTCGGCGCGGTGGGCGTGCATGGCCTCTGCGGCGCGACGGGCACCATCCTCACCGGCCTCTTCGCCTATTACAACGGCAACGAGGTGACGAAGGAAGGCCTCTTCTACGGCGGCGGCGCGCACATGCTGCTCGTGCAGATTCTGGGCGTCGTCAGCGTCATCGCGTGGGTCAGCGTGACGATGTTCATCGTCTTCATGATCCTCAAGAAGACCATCGGCCTGCGCGTCAGCGCGGCGGAGGAGATCATGGGCCTGGACAAGCCGGAGCATGGCCTGACGAGCGCCTATGCGGATTTCGCGCCGGTCGTGAGCGTGCTGGGCACCGGCCTGGGCGAGGCGCAGGCGCAGGAGCACGTCGCCGCGACGCCGGCAGCGGCGATCCCGGTGACGAAGGTTTCCAATGAAGGCGAGAAGGCGGCCATGCACAAGGTCGTCATCCTGACGCGTCAGTCCCGCTTTGAGGCGCTCAAGAACGCCATGAGCGAGATCGGCGTGACCGGCATGACGCTGACCAACGTCGCCGGCTGCGGCCAGCAGAAGGGCGCGGCGGAGTATTACCGCGGCGTGCCGGTCGACGTGATGCTGTTGCCGAAGATCAAGCTCGAGATCGTGGTTTCCGCCATCCCGGTGGAGAAGGTCGTGGAGACCGCGCGCAAGGCGCTCTACACCGGCCATATCGGCGACGGCAAGATCTTCGTCTACGACGTTGCGGATGTCGTCAAGGTTCGCACGGGCGAGCATGGCTTTGACGCACTCCAGGACGAGGAGTAATTAATTTCCAATCAATATAATAAGAAGCGGTTCCTTCCCGGGATGGGAGGGAACCGCTTCTTGTGTATGTCTGGCGCTTCCGTCAGGCCGCCTGGCGTTCGAGATCGGTCATGCGGGACGGGGAGACGGACTCAGGCATCCCCGCGGCGCGCCTCAAGCCGTCGCTTTTCCAGAAAGACCATCAGCACCGTCACATCCCCCGGCGAGACGCCGGAAATGCGGCTGGCCTCTCCGAGCGAACGCGGCTGATGGGCGGTCAGCTTTTGCCGCGCCTCGATGCGCAGGCCGTCGAGCGTCATATAATCAAAGCCCTGCGGCATGAGCTCGTCTTCCGAACGGCGGAAGGCCTGCACCTGCCTGCGCTCCTTTTCGAGATAGCCCTCATAGCGCAGGAAAATGTCGACCTGCTCGCGCACATCGGAGGAAAGCGGCGCGATGCGCGGATCGAGCCCGAGGAGATCATCGTAGCCGATGCCCGGACGGCGCAGCAGATCGGCGGCACAGACGCTGGAGGGTGCTTCCGCCTGCCCATGCGCGGCAAGCCAGGCATCGCGCGCCGGCGTCTTGGGCAGCCAGATTCGCTTGAGCTGCGCGACGGTTTCCTGAGCGGCTTCGCGCTTGAGGCGCATCCTGTCAAGACGTTCCCGGGAGGCAAGTCCGACCTCATAGCCGATTTCGGTCAGGCGGAGATCGGCGTTGTCCTGCCGCAGCAGCAGGCGGTATTCGCAGCGGCTGGTCATCATGCGATAGGGCTCGTTGGTGCCCTTCGTCGTCAGATCGTCGACAAGCACGCCGATATAGGCCTGATCGCGGCCGAGGATGACGGGCGGCTTTCCCTGCACATGGCGCGCCGCGTTGATGCCCGCGAGGATGCCCTGCGCGGCGGCTTCCTCATAGCCGCTGGTGCCGTTGATCTGTCCGGCGAAATAGAGGCCGGAAACGCTGCGGCAGGAGAGATCGGCGCGAAGCTGAAGCGGATCGATGCATTCATATTCGATCGCGTAGGCCAGACGCAGCACGCGGGCACGGCGCAGGCCGGGAATCGTATGGAGCATCGCGAGTTGGACATCCTCGGGCATCGAGGTCGACAGGCCCTGAACGTACCATTCGTTCGTCTCAAGCCCCTCCGGCTCCAGAAAGAGCTGATGGCGCTCCTTGTCGGCAAAGCGCATGATCTTGTCCTCAATAGAAGGGCAGTAGCGCGCGCCCGTGCCGTGGATGGTGCCGGCATACATCGGCGCGCGATGGATGTTCTCGCGGATGATGCGGTGCGTCTCTTCATTGGTGTAGGTCAGGTAGCACTGCGCGCGGTTTTGCATCGCACAGGGATCGGTCAGGAAGGAGAAGGGCGTGACCGGCTCGTCGCCGGGCTGGGGCTCCATCTCGTCAAAATCGATCGACGCGGCGTCGACGCGCGGCGGCGTCCCTGTCTTGAAGCGGCGAAGCGACAGGCCAAGCGCACGCAGCGCGCCTGCCAGATGCGTGGAGGAGAGCAGGCCCTGCGGCCCGCCCATCCAGCTGCATTCGCCGATGATAATCCGGCTGTCCATGTAGACGCCGGAGCAGACGACGGCGGCGGAGCAGGCGATCTGCGCGCCGGTCGTCGTACGCAGGCCGCAGACGGCGCCGTCTTTTGTCAGGATCTCTCCGCATTCGCCCTGGCGCACCTCGAGGTTGGGCTCGGCAAAGAGCGCGCGCAGCATCCGGCGCTGATAGGCGCGCTTGTCCGCCTGCGCGCGCAGGGAATGGACGGCCGGACCCTTGCCGGTGTTGAGCATGCGCGACTGGATGAACGTGTCGTCAATCGCGCGGCCCATTTCGCCGCCGAGCGCGTCGATTTCGCGCACGAGATGGCCCTTGCCCGTGCCGCCGATGGCAGGATTGCAGGGCATGAGCGCGACGGCATCCAGGTTGAGCGTGAGCAGCAGCGTATGCAGACCCATCCGCGCGCAGGCGAGCGCGGCTTCGCAGCCCGCGTGCCCGGCGCCGATGACGGCGATTTCGAAGCGATCCATGACGTTCCTCCCGGTGTGGACAAAATTCAAATTATTATAGCATAGAACCGGCCAAAAAAGCGCATATGCTTGAAGTTTTCCAAAAAACTGTGTACAATCAGAAGCGTGGAGAGGGGCGAGCTGCCCGGAAAATTTGTGAATAAATTTCGTATTAAATATGAAATTGATGTGAAAACAAACTGCAAATTGGCGCCTGAAATCGAAAGCGGCTTTTGAAATCGGAGGGAAGGGCGATGAGCTATTCGATCGGGGATGTCTCCCGGGTGCTGGGCATGACGACCAGCGCGCTGCATTTTTACGAGAAGGAGGGCGTGATCGACACGCCCAAGGAGCAGTCCGGGCGGCGGTACTATGAGGATGCGGACGTGATGCGGCTCATCAGCGCGAAGAAGTACCGGGCCATGGGCGTTCCGCTGCGCGACATCGCGGCGCAGTTTTCCAGCGACGGCATGACGGGCCGGCAGGTGCTTGACAGAATGCGCGAGCAGCGCGCAGAGGCAGCACGGCTTTCCGCACAATATGCAGCACTGGAGCAGGATATTGCGCGGCTGATCAGACTGAGCGAGCCCATTGAGCAGGGGAGCGATGCAGTCGATATTCGGCACATCGGGCAGGTGCTGATGTTCCGCGGCGAAGGCGGCGGCATCGTTCCGCGGGACAAGGCGGGGCAGACGCTTGCGCAGCGCTGGCTGGAGGCCATGCCGGCCGTCAGCCTGGGCATCGTCAAGCGGCCTGAGGACGAGCGCGCGGGCTTATCGCTGCTGATTCCGCAGGAGCGCGCCGGAGACTACGGGTTTGAGCCGGACGGCAGAACCATGCAGATGCTTCCGGGCGGCATGGCGCTGCATGCCGTCGTGCATTGCGGTGAGGAGCAGTATGAGCGTCCTGAGGTGATCTTTGGGCCGATTCTCTCGTTTGCCCGCGCGCATCGCTTTGCACCCTGCGGTGCAATCTGGGGCAGTCTGCTGCTGGTCGATTGCTCCGGCGGCGCAAGAAAGCACTACTATGACACCTACATGCCCTTCCTCTGAGCGCGACGGGCAGGCCGCGGTTGTGACGCGGCTGGCAAAGTGCTTCCCCATGGGGCAGAGCAGGGAGTCGCGGGGACGAATCGGATGGCAGAAAGAAATGAAGGAAAAGATGCAGAAAAACCGCTTGCTTCGAAAGCCGCTTTTGAATGTATAATAAAGGCGAGAGATTGATATCGAATTATCAATCCAAAAAAACCAAAGGAGGAAGGAACATGAAAAAGCTTCTTTCTGTTCTCCTGGCGCTGACGCTGGTGCTCTGCACCGCCGCTGCTTCGGCCGCGACGTTCACGCCGGGCGAGTATGAAGGCGCCGCGCAGGGCTTCGGCGGCACGGTCAGCGTCAAGGTGACCGTTGACGAGGAGGCCATCACGGCCATTGAGATCACCGGCGCTTCCGAGACCGAGGCGCTTGGCGGCCAGGTCATCGCGAAGAACGCCGAGACGCTGGTTGGCGCGAGCGACGCCGAGGCGGTCGAGGCCATCTCCGGTGCGACCGTGACCAGCGAGGCCCTCAAGGCCGCGCTGGGCGATGCGCTGGCGCAGGCGAAGGGCGAGGCGGCCGAGGCGGCCGAGCTGGCCTTCACCGCGGGCAGCTACACGGCGACCGCCGCGGGTTACAACGGCGATGTGACCGTGACCGCGACCTTCAGCGAGACTGCGCTGACCGGCATCACCGTCGATGCCAGCGGCGAGACCGCGCATGTGGGTGATGTCGCGTATGACATCATGATCCCGCAGATGATCGAGGCCAACGGCACCGGCGTGGATGGCGTTTCCGGCGCGACCTTCACCAGCCGCGCGCTGCGCACGGCCGTGAACGCCGCTGCGGAGCAGGCCGGCTGCACCAACCTGGCGGCCTTCCAGGCGAACACCGTCGCGGTTGAGGCCGAGGCGCCCATCGATGTGACCTATGATGTCGTCATCGTCGGCGCTGGCGGCGCGGGCATCGCGGCTGCCGCGCAGGCTGCGCAGGACGGCAACACCGTGCTCATCATCGAGAAGAACGCTGAGGTCGGCGGCAACACCCTCGTTTCCGGCGGCCAGTATCAGAGCGTCATGCCGTACCTCGTCTGGGATCCGGCGGATCCGGACGCGACGACCGGCGTGGGCTTCGACGGCAACACCTACAACAAGGTCAAGTCCGTCCAGGGCTGCATTGATCAGCTGAAGACCATCCTGGCCTGGAGCGAGGAGCCGTTTGACGCGGATTACTACAAGGATCACGAGTATGTGGCGGGCGACATCGTCGAGCTCTCCAAGCACGGCGTCCATGCCGACTACCTGCCGACCCTGCAGGCCCTCAAGGCGGAGATTCAGGCGTACCTCGACTGGGCGCAGCCGCAGCTTGACGCGGGCGTGGCCGAGAACCACCTGACCCTCTTCTCCACGATCAACCTGCACATCTTCCAGACCTACTACGGCGGCCTGCGCCAGAGCGCGGACGGCGCCGAGTGGATCTACGGCGACATCGATCTGGTTTCCCAGTTCATCAACGACGGCCAGGAGCTCAAGCCGTGGCTCGAGTCCATGGGCGCGACCTTCGTCGAGGATACGCAGCCGACCCTCATCGGCGCGCTGTGGTATCGTGAGAATGAGTTTGTCGGCGCGAACGTCGACGCGGACGGCGACGGCGAGGCCGAGACCTACGGCGGCCGCTGGGGCACCTACTTCATGGCGCCGATGACCGCGTTCCTGCAGGCCAACGAGGCCAACCAGATCATGCTGCGCACCGACGCGCAGAGCCTGATCACCGATGAGACCGGCCGTGTGACCGGCGTCAAGGCGGTTCGCTACGACGGCACCGAGGTGACCGCGCACGCGACCAAGGGCGTCATTCTGGCGACCGGCGGTTATGCTGCGAACATCAACGAGGTCGTGGAGAGCAACGTCTACTGGTCCAGCGAGTATCTCTCCACCGCGACCAAGACGACCAACCGCTCCTCCCTGCAGGGCGACGGCATCGCGATGGCTGAGGCTGTCGGCGCCGCGACGACCGGCATGGGCTACACGCAGCTGATGCCGATCTCCTGGGTCGACAACGGCAACCTGGCCTTCGGTGGCGGCAACTACGCCGTCTACATCAACCCGACCACCGGCAAGCGCTTCGTCGACGAGGGTTCTGAGCGCGACGTGCTCTCCCTGGCCGAGTTCCGCAACGGCATCGAGGTCAACGGCACCAAGGGCGTGTTTATCGAGATCTACAACGTCACTGAGCCGATCCCGGGCCCGATCCAGCTGGGCGAGGGTGACTTTGACGGCCGCTACTACACCCGCAAGGCGACCGAGCTGGGCGATCTGTTCGCGCAGCTGGGCGTCGAGGCCGACCCGGCTGTCGTCCTGGAGACCATCCGCAACTACGACATGGCCGTCATGGGCCAGGGCGAGTTCGAGGATGTCGGCAAGGCGATCGCCTCCCGCACCATCGGCGACGTCGAGAAGAACGAGGACGGCACCTACAACGTCGAGACCTACGACCTGGAGAACACGACGCTGCGCGTCCGCCTGATGGCCCCGTCCACGCATCACACCATGGGCGGCGTCGTCGTGGATACCGAGCGCCATGTGCTGGATGCTGAGGGCAACGCCATCGCCGGCCTGTATGCGGCGGGCGAGGTCACCGGCGGCATCCATGGCGGCAACCGCCTGGGCGGCAACGCGATCGTCGAGATCTTCGTTTCCGGCCGCACGGCGGCGAAGGCTGTGACTGCGGACAACCAGTAATCCACGCGAATTCCAGCAACTCTCCATAAACGGGGCTGCCGGGCGGTTTGATCGCCCGGCAGCCCTTCTTCGATAGGAGGTATTACTAAAAGCAGCTCTGCACCAAACCAGCGTAATTTTATGCGGAAGGGGAAATAAGGCAGGAGAACTGCGGAAAAGCGCGAACAAATGAACATCATACAAAGGGGAAGCATGGGGAGAAGCGATGAAGAGAGACTTGCTGGAATCGCTGCGCGGGGGAGAAGAGCTCACGCTGCGTGAGCAGATTCTGCTGATTGCGCAGCTGAGTCTGCCGGCCATTCTGGCGCAGATATCCGGAATCGTGATGCAGTATATCGATGCCTCGATGGTGGGGCGCCTGGGCGCGGCGGATTCCGCGTCGATTGGCCTGATGGCGTCGAGTACATGGCTCTTCAATGGCCTCTGCATCGCGGCAGCAATGGGCTTTACCGTGCAGGTGGCCCAGCGGATTGGCGCGGGGCAGGTCAAGGCGGCGCGCAACCTCATGAAGCAGGGGCTTCTGGCGTCCGTGGGCTTTGGCGTGCTGCTCGCCGCAGCGGGAACGGCGATGAGCGGCTTGCTGCCGAGCTGGCTGGGTGGATCAGAGGACATCTGCGTCAATGCCTCGCGCTATTTCTTCGTCTATGCGCTGAGCCTGCCGTTTGTGCAGGCGAACAACCTCTGCGGCGGCATGCTTCAGGCCAGCGGCAACATGCGCGTGCCGAGCCTGCTGCATGTGCTGATGTGCGCGCTGGATGTCGTGTTTAACCTGCTGCTCATCTTTCCGGAATCGCATTTTTGGGGCATCCGCATTCCGGGCGCAGGTCTGGGCGTGATGGGCGCGGCGCTGGGCACGGCGCTGGCGCAGGCGGTGGTCGCCTGCGTGATGGCGTTCTTCCTGCTGGCGCGAAGCCCGATGCTGCGGCTTCGGGCGGGAGAGCGAATGCGCTTTGAGCGGGAGGACTGGCAGCGAGGATGGCACATCGCTGCGCCGCTGGGGCTGGAGCGCGTGATCATGTGCGGAGCGCAGGTCATCGCAACGCGCCTTGTCGCGCCGCTGGGGACCATCGCCATCGCGGCCAATTCCTTTGCCGTGACCGCGGAGAGCCTGTGCTACATGCCGGGCTACGGCGTTGCCGCCGCCGCGACGACGCTGATCGGCCAGAGCATCGGCGCGAGGCGTCGGGATCTGACGCGCCGCCTGGGCTGGCTGACGACCGGGCTGGGCATCGCGATCATGTCGCTCAGCGGCGCGCTCATGTTTGCGGCCGCGCCGCTGATGATCGGCTTCCTGAGTCCGGATGCTGCGGTCGTCAGTCTGGGTGCGCGCGTGCTGCGCATCGAGGCCTTCGCCGAGCCGATGTTCGCCGCGTCGATCGTCGCTTCCGGCGTGTTTCACGGTGCGGGGGATACGCTGGCGGCCAGCCTGCTCAACTTTGTGAGCATGTGGTGCGTGCGGCTGCCGATCGCGGCGATGCTCGCCCCGCGAGTCGGGCTGGTCGGCGTCTGGGTCGGCATGGCGGTCGAGCTCTGTGTGCGCGGCGTGCTGTTCCTCATCCGTCTGGCGGGCCGCAAATGGGAGAAGGCGCTGCTGTGACGGACATCTTCATAAGTGAAAACCACCGGCGCACCCGGTGGTTTTCATGATTCGATTGGCTCAGTACGTCCAGCTTTCGACGCCGCGCAGCAGCTCGAGCTCGCGGATGTCGCGAGCATCGGTGAACGCGGAGCGCGAGAGCAGCGCGCCCGTGCGCCAGTAGAGCGGAAGATAGGGGATATCCTGAACGAACAGGTTCTGAATCTCGCCCATGACAGACTTGTAATCGTCGGCGGAGACGCTTGAGCGCAGCTTCGTGATCAGGTCGTTCATGGTGTCGGAGCGGTAGCGCGTGTAGTTGCAGCTGCCCGTCGAGGCGATGGTGAAGCCGGGATCCGGGCTGACATCAAAGTTGAAGGCGACGAGCGCGAGCGTGTAGTCCGCGCTGCGCAGCTTGGTGAGCGTGTAATCCCGCGTGCGGGTGGAGACGATGACGGGGAGACCGACGGCCGCGAGCTGCTCGCGGATCTTGTTGGCAGCGTTGGTACGCACTGTGGAGCCGGGCTCATCGTAGACGAGCAGGTAGATCGTCGGAAAGCCGCTCCCGTCCTTGTAGCGCTTGCCGTCGTCCGCCAGCTTCCAGCCGGCGCTGTCCAGCAGAGAGGCGGCCATCAGCGGGTCGTAGATGTCGTTGATCGTCGATTCGTTGGAAAGCCATGTGCCGGCGGGGATGGGCGTATAGGCGACGGTGGCCATGCCCTGATAGACGGAGCTGATCAGTTCGCTGCGGTTGATCGCGTAGGAGATGGCGCGGCGGACGAGGTTTTCTCCGTTTTCGTCGCTCTTGAACAGGGAGCTGCTCCGGTTGATGAGCAGCACCTCGAGCTGGCGCGTGCGCGCGGCCAGAGAGAAGGAACTGAGCGAGCTCGAGTAGCGCGAGGCGTTGATGGAGCGAGTCATCGCGACGTCCACGTTCTGCAGGTCGAAGGCGTTGAGCGCCTTCTCGCTGTCGGAATAGATGACGGCGCGGATATTGCGGATCTGCGGCGTGCGCTTCCACCAGGAGGTGTTGGCGGTCAGCCAGATGCCGCTGCCCGCCTCATAGCCGTCATACCGGTAGGGGCCGGTGCCGCTGGGCATGTCGTTCATGACCTCGGTTTTGCACAGGATCGGGAAGGTGAAGGCATAGAGCGAGCCGTAGCTGGCGCGTCGGAGCGTGAAGAGCAGGGTCCTGTCGTCCTCCGCCTCCCAGGACTTGAGGGAGTAGAAGGTCGAGTAGTAGAGGCCGCGGTCGGCCAGGTCGAGGTCGGAGTTGAGGTCGCTGTCAAAGCCGGAGAGCTCGAACATGGCGTCGAGCGTGGCGACGACGTCGGCGCTGGTAAGCTTCTGACCGTTATGGAAGGTTACGTCGTCGCGCAGCACGACGCGCAGACGCCGCCCCTCGTTGGCAAACTCATAAGAATAGGCGAGCTCGGGCTGGGGCTGGTAGTTGTCATCCAGCGTGAAAAGCCCCTCGTAGACCAGGTCGAGCACGCTGACGACGTCTCGCTGATTGAGCTCGAGCGGGCGCAGCGCGAGATCGTCCGTCGCAACGATGGCGCAGCTCAGCGAGGTCGTTCCGGCAGCCAGGGACAGGGCCGGCAGCATCAGCAGCAGAAAGAGAAACATGACGATGCGTTTTGCGGACATGAGGCGATCTCCTTTGGATCAGGAAGCCGGGGAAGGCTCCGGCGTGGGCTGGGGGAAATAGTACTTCTGGTAGACGGTCTGCGCGCGCAGCACGCGGGAGGCGTAGGCAGCGGTATCCTGCGTCGGGATGGTCTCAAGCGTGACGCCATCGCTGCTGTAAAGCGGATTGGAGAGCCAGCTGTCCACGTTGCCCTGGCCGGCGTGATAGGCGCAGACGATCTTGGTTGCGTCTCCGTCGAAGCGGCGGGAGAGATAGCCGAGGTACCAGGTGCCGAAGCGGATGTTGACCTCCGGGTCGTAAAGACGGTCAAACGAATAGGTTTCGTCGTCCTCGCCGAGCTTGTGGGCGATCCAGGCGGCGGTATCCTCCATGAGCTGCATCAGGCCGCGCGCACCCAGGCGGCTTTCCGCCGAGGGATCGAAGCTCGATTCGCAGAGGATCACGGCGGAGACGAGCGCGGGGTCGAGCGCCTGGGAGAGCGCATATTGCGTGATGAGGTCGGCGTAATACAGCGGATGTTGGGCGCGCTCGGCGGCCTCGGCCTCCAGGCGGCGGCGTTCCTCCTGCGCGGCGAGGTAGCTGCGCGTGACGGCGACGGCGCCCATCAGGAACACTGTCAGCAACAGCAGCAGGATGACACCGCGCAGCGGCGCGGGAATGCGCGGCCAGACCCTGGCCGGCGTGGCGGAGGGGCGCGACGGGGGCCTGCGTCTGGGTGAGGTAGGGGCTGAAGGCTCCTGCGGAACCTGCCGCCGCCTGCGCAGGGGAGCGGGAGAGGGCGGTATGTTCATCGGGAACTCCTTTCATCAAGCTGCGAGAGCAGCCGGTCGACCTGGCGACGGGTCTCCTCGATCGATCCGTTTGAGTCGATCACGGCGTCGGCGCGGCGGATTTTCTCCTCCTGGGGCATCTGCGCATCGATGCGCGCGCAGGCCTCGTCACGACTGAGCCCGTCGCGCGCGCGCAGGCGGGCGATCTGCGTCTCGCGGGAGGCTGTGACGACCCAGACGCGGTCAAACAGCGTCTCCATGCCGCATTCAAAGAGGAGCGGAATATCGCCCACGACGAGCGCTCCTGCATGCGCGCAGAGTCCGCGGACGATCTGCTCCCGGATGCGTGGATGGAGCAGTGCGTTGAGGCGTTCGCGCTCGCGTTCGTTCGAAAAGACGAGCGCGGCAAGCGCGCGGCGGTCGAGCTCGTCGCCGAGAAACACGCGATCGCCGAAGGCCTTGCGCAGCGCGGGCAGCGCCTCGCCGCCCGGCGCGGTCAGCGCGCGGGAGATGGCATCCGCGTCGACGACGGGGATGGAAAGTGCTTGCAGATAGGCGCTTACCGTGCTCTTTCCGCAGGCGATGGATCCGGTCAGACCGATTTTCATAAGGCAGACTCCGGGCTGAATCGGCATCGGGCCGACAGCGTCTTGACGGGCCCGCGAAGACCGGCGGGGGGCGCCTTCACGGGAGAATATGCAGCCAGAGATGGAACCGCAATGGACAATAGACGAAGAAGCAGGGAAAAACCCTGCCATGCGGCAGAAAAAGGATTATTTGGTGTCGAACCAGGAATGCCCGGCATGGACGTCCGCCAGGAGCGGAACACGCAGGCTCGCGGCCTGCTCCATGCACGCACGCAGGAGCGCTTCGACCTGCGCCTGCTCGTCCACGGGGCACTCGACAATCAGCTCGTCATGCACCTGCAGGATGAGCCGGGCCTTGAGCCCTTCGTCCTTCAGGCGCTTGTGAACGGCATTCATAGCGATCTTGATGATGTCCGCGGCGGCGCCCTGCACGGGCGTATTCATCGCAGCGCGCTCGCCGAACTGGCGGCGGTTGTAGTTGGCGGAATTCAGCTCCGGAAGCGGGCGGCGGCGGCCGTACATCGTGACGGAATAGCCCTCCGCCTTGCCCTGCGCGACGCAGGCGTCCATAAACTGATGGACAGCCGGGTAGCGGGCGAAGTAGCGCTCGATGAATTCCGCAGCCTCCTTGCGGGAGATGTGCAGGTTGCTGGCCAGGCCAAAGTCGCTGATGCCGTAGACGATGCCGAAGTTGACGGCCTTGGCGCTGGAGCGCATCTGCGGCGTGACCTCCTCAAGCGGGACGCCGTAGACCTCGGCGGCCGTGCGCGCGTGGATGTCTTGCCCGAGCGTAAAGGCCTCGCACATGGCGCCGTCGCCGGAGAGATGGGCCAGGAGGCGCAGCTCAATCTGCGAATAGTCGGCATCGACGAGCACGCAGCCGGGCCTGGCGATAAACGCGCGGCGGATTTCGCGGCCCATCTCCGTGCGCACGGGAATGTTCTGCAGGTTGGGCTCGCTGGAGGAGATGCGCCCCGTGGCGGTGATGGTCTGGTCAAACCAGGTGTGAATCCGCCCGTCGCGGCCTGTCAGCTTGAGCAGGCCGTCGATGTAGGTGCTGTTCAGCTTGGAGACCTGGCGATAGAGCAGGATCTTGTCGATCACGGGATGGAGCGGGGCAAGCTCGGCGAGCGTATCCGCGTCTGTCGAATAGCCGCGGGCGGTCTTCTTCTTTGCAGGCAGGCCAAGCTGGCCAAAGAGCACCTCGCCCAGCTGCTGCGGGCTGTTGAGGTTGAAGGGGGCGCCGCCGCACAGGGAAAAGATCTCCTCGCGAAGCTGCGCAATCTGCGCGTTGTATTGCGCGCCGAGCCGCATAAGCTCCTCGCGGTCCACGAGGAAGCCCTCGCACTCCATGTCGTAGAGCGTGTGAAGCAGCGGCAGCTCGATGTCGCGGTAGAGGCCGACCATTTCCTGTCGCCCGAGCTCGGCCAGATCCGATTCGAAGCGATCAAAGAGCGCTGCGGCCTGCTCCGGCGCCTCATATCTGCCGTTTTGCGGCTCGAGCAGATAGGCGACGATCAGGGAATCCTCAAAGGGTGCGGTGAGTTGCGCGCCCCAGGGGGCGATCAGCGTCATGAGGCGCTTGGCGTTCCAGAGGATGAGCGTCCGGGCTCCGCAAAGCAGCGGGGAGAGCATCAAAACAGCCTCCTGCGGGTCGAGCCCTCCGCCCAGTAGCCCCTGTGCAAAGGGGACGGATGCGCGCGAGCCGCCGGAGGCCGCGAGCGTGATGCCCGCATCGTTCATCATCAGCGCGACGCGTGCGTCGGCGGGAACGCCGCCCAGCCAGCCCTGAAGCGAGGCGGCGTCCAGAAGCTCCGTCTCCTCCTGCCAGACCTGGACAGGCGCGGCCGGCTCGGTCGGCGCGGCTGCGGGCGAACAGAGTTGGGAGAGGCGTGTCATCAGCGAGCGAAGGCCCAGCCGGGAGAAGAGCTCCATCGCGCCGGACATGTCCCCCAGGCGGCAATCCTCGAGGGAGACGTCGTCAAGCGGAACAAAGCGCGTGATCGTCGCGATCTGCTTGCTCATCAGGCCGGAGGCCTGCCCGCTCAGCATCTTTTCGCGCTGCTTGCCCTTGAGGTCGGTCGGCGCATGGGCGATGGCGTTTTCAAGTGAGCCGTAAGCAGCGAGCAGCTTGACGGCCGTCTTTTCGCCGATGCCGGGCACGCCGGGGATGTTGTCGCTCGCGTCGCCCATGAGTCCCTTGAGGTCGGGAATCTGCGCGGGGGTGACGCCGAAATCCTCGAGCACGCGCTCGGGCGTATAGCGCACGACATCGCTCACGCCGCGCTTGGTGTACAGCACACTCGACGTCTCGCTCACCAGCTGGAGCGAGTCGCGGTCGCCCGTCACCAGCAGCGCGGGAATGCCCGCCTCCTCACAGCGGCGCGCCATCGTGCCCAGAATGTCGTCCGCCTCAAAGGAGGGGCAGGTCAGTTGGCGCACGCCCATCGCCGTCAGGCATTCGCGCACGAGGTCAAACTGCGGACGCAGCTCCGGCGCGGTCGGCTTTCTTCCGGCCTTGTATTCGGCGTAGTCCTTGTGACGGAAGGTGGGGCCATGCATGTCAAAGGCGACGGCGAGATAGCGCGGCTGCTCGTCGCCGATGACCTTGAGAAGCATGGACAAAAAGCCGAAGACGGCGTTGGTGTAGATGCCGTCCTCATTGGTCAGCGGCGGCAGCGCGTGAAACGCGCGATGCATGAGGCTGTTGCCGTCGACGATGACAAAGGTATCGGGCATAGACGGGCCCTCCTTGCTGGCAGCGGTGCTGCGGATAGCCCTATCATATCACAAAGCGGGCAAAAATACAAATGCGCGCTTGCGCGCGCCTGATGAAGAAACAGAAAAGGCCTTCTCCCGCAAAAGCGGAGAGAAGGCTGCAGGGGTGCTTTCTCACAGGGGAGAGGTTCGGGCGTCAGAGGGAAGAGGGGGTGTCGCAGCGGGCGATCGCCGCCGTGGTTTCGTCGTAGACGGTCTGAAGCCGGGGGAAGAGCTCCGCCGCAGCGGGCAAAGCCTCTGGCTCCTCGTTGCGCAGAAGCTCGCACAGGGCGACGGCCTGCTCAAAAAGAGCGTCCAGACCGAGCTGGGCGCAGAGCCCCTTGAGCGAGTGGGCGTGCAGATAGGCCGTTGAAGCGTCGCCTGCGCGCAGGGCTGCGGCCAGGGAACGCAGCGTTTCGTCCTGAGAAAACTGGCGCAGGAAGAGCAGATAGAGCTCGCTGTCATTACCGGCGAGTGCAATTCCCTGGCGGGTATTGATCAGAGGCGTTCGCGGAGCGTTCATGAGCAATCCTCCCATTCTAGATTGTTGTCCGTATTCATAGATTATCAAATTCCGGGGAAACTGGCAAGAAAAACCGTTCGACAAACGCATTTTTCGCAAAGCACAGGCAGGAAAAGCGGAAACTGGCACGAAAAGAACATAGTTGTTGGGTTATGCCCTTGTGAAAGGATGGTTCTATGAAGAGAAAGCGTTTGGCGGCGCTCGCTGCGCTGCTTGTTATCTGCCTGCTGGCCGGAGGCTGCGCGGCTCAGGAAGAAGCGGACTTTTCCGTGGTCACGAGCTTTTACCCGATGTACGTGCTGACGCAGAACGTCTGCGCGGGCATTGAGGGCGTCAGCGTCAGCAACATGGCTGAGCAGAGCGTCGGCTGCCTGCACGATTATCAGCTGCAAACCCGCGACATGGTCGCGCTGGAGGGCGCCTCCGCGCTGGTCATCTGCGGCGGGGGCATGGAGCAGTTCATGGACAAGGTGATCGCCCTGCGGGAGGACCTGCCGGTTATCACCGCCAGCGAGGGCATTGAGCTGCTCCCCTCGGGCGAGGCGCACGATCACGATCACGAAGAGGGGGACGACCACGACGGCGAGCTGATGAACGCGCACGTCTGGCTCGACCCGGAGCTGGCGATGGCGCAGGTGCAGAATATCGCGGACGGCCTTGCCCAGGCGGATCCCGTGCATGCGCAGGCCTATCAGGACAATGCGCAGGCATATATCGAGCGCTTGACCGCTCTCAATGCAGAGCTTGCCGCGCAGCTCGCCCCGCTTAAGGGCAGCGAGATCATCACGTTCCACGAGGCGTTCGCCTACTTTGCGCGGGCCTACGGCCTGGTCGTCGCCGGGACGATTGAGCATGAGCCGGGCGAGGAGCCGAGCACGCGCGAGATCGCGCAGACCTGCGACCTGGTCAGAGAGCTGAACATCCGGGCGCTGTTCGTCGAGCCGCAGTATCCCCAGCGCGCGGCGGAGACCATCGCCCGGGAGACGGGCGCGTCGCTCTACACGCTCGATCCGGTCGTCACGGGCGACGGCGCGGCGGACAGCTATGAGCGCATCATGCGGCAGAACGCCGCGACGCTGACGGAGGCGCTTGCACCATGACACAGAGCAAACTGACGCACGGGCATGCGCATTGTCCGCACCCCGTGCCCTGTCCGGAAAACGCGCCCTGCCGCCTCTGCCGCATCGAGGTGGACAAGCTGAGCGTCACGATGGGCAAGCAGGTGCTGCTCAAGGACGTGAGCCTGCATATTCACTGCGGGGAGCTGACGGCGCTCATCGGCACCAACGGCGCCGGCAAGACGACGCTGCTGCGGGCGCTGCTCGGGCAGATCGAATACAAGGGAACGGTTCGCCATCTGACCAGCGACGGCCGACCGGCAGCCGACCTGCGCACGGGCTACGTGCCCCAGCAGCTCGAGTTCGACCGCTCCTCGCCGGTGACGGTGATGGATTTTCTCGCGGCGGCGCTCACGCCGCGGGCGGTGTTCCTGGGCGTGGGCAAAAGGATGAAGGAAAAGGTCATGACGGCGCTGACGAGGACGCATTGCGAGCAGCTCGCCTCGCGCCCGCTCGGGGCGCTTTCGGGCGGCGAGCTGCAGCGCGTGCTGCTCGCGCTGGCGCTGACGCCGCAGCCGGATCTGCTGATCCTTGACGAGCCGGTTTCCGGCGTCGATCAGAACGGCCTGGAGGCGTTTTATCAGACGGTTGACGAGCTCAAGCACAAGAACCACATGGCGATTCTGCTCGTCTCCCACGACCTTGGCGTCGTGGAGCGCTATGCGGACCGCGTCGTGCTGATGCAGGGCACGGTGATCAAGCAGGGCTCGCCGGAGGTCGTCTTCGATTCGCCGGAGTTTGAGCAGGTGTTTTATGCGAAAGGAGGGCGCGCATGAATGCGGTCTATGCGGTGATGGACGCGCTGCTGCCCTTCGAATGGCTGCATTACACGTTCATGAAGAACGCGCTGCTGGCGATACTGCTGATCACGCCGCTCTTTGGCATGCTGGGCACGATGGCTGTAGACAACAAGATGGCCTTCTTCTCGGATGCGCTGGGGCACAGCGCGCTGACGGGCATTGCCATCGGCGTCGTGCTGGGCATGGAGAGCCAGATGCTCTCGATGCTCGTCTTCGGCATCCTCTGGGCGATTCTCATCACGTTTGTCAAGCATCACTCCAAAATGAGCGCGGACACGATCATCAGCGTGTTTTCCTCGACGTCCATCGCGTTGGGCCTCGTCGTGCTTTCGCGCGGCGGCGCGTTCGCCAAATACTCGGGTGTGCTGGTGGGCGACGTGCTCTCTGTGACGCAGGGCGACCTGCTCTCGCTGCTCGTGACGCTGCTCGTGACGGTGGCGGTCTGGATCTTCCTGTTCAATCCGCTGATGATGACGAGCGTCAACGCGCCGCTGGCGCAGAGCCGGGGCGTGCGCGCGAAGCTCGTCGAATACGCATTTACGGTGCTCGTCGCCGTGTCGGTGATGATGTCCATCCGCTGGGTGGGCGTGATGCTGATCAATTCGCTGCTGATCCTTCCGGCGGCGGCGTCGCGCAATGTCGCCCGCAACGCGGCATCCTATCTGCGTCTCTCTGTGCTCATCGCGCTGGTCTGCGGCGTGACGGGCCTGATCCTTTCCTATTATCTCAATACCTCGGCGGGCGCGGCGGTCGTGCTCGTGGCGGCCTGCGTCTACTTCGCGACGCTGCCCTTCCGCAGAAAGTGACGCCTGACGGCGGGAATTGAGCGCCTTTGGCGACATTTCGGCGGCTTGCCCTTGGCAATCTTCGATCGTCTATGCTATAATCGTCGTCATCGGGTGAAAAAGAGAGGGGGCGCGCACATTGCTGGGCGTGATGACCGTTCGCAAGGAGGAGCTTCGCTTCCGCGAATTCGACCGCTACCGCGGGTTTTACTGCGGGCTGTGCCGTGCCATCGGCAAGCGCTGCGGCAGGGTCTGCCGCATGGCGCTGAGCTTTGAGATGACCTTTGCGGCGATGCTGCTGACCGCGCTGTATGAACCGGAGACAGCGCAGGAGGAGCACCGGTGCGCGTTTCATCCCGTTCACAGGCGGCTGATGCTTCATAACGAGGCGATCGATTACTGCGCCGACCTGAGCGCGCTGATCTCCTATTACGATTTGCGCGACGGCTGGGAGGACGAGCGCCGCGTGGACAGGCTGGCGGAAAGCGCGCTGCTCAAAAGCGCCGCCGAGCGCGCGGGCGCGGCGCTGCCCCGGCAGAGAAAGGCCGTGGAGGATTATGTGCGGCAGCTTCACGAGGTCGAGCGCCGAAACGATCCGACGCTCGACGCGGCGGCCAACCTGACGGGAAATGTCATGGCGGAGCTGCTGGTGATGCGCGAGGATGTCTACGCGCGGGATCTGCGCGAGCTGGGCTTCTATCTGGGCAAGTTCATCTACCTCTGTGACAGCTATGAGGATCTGGAGCGCGACGAAAAGCGCGGGAGCTACAATCCGCTGCTTTCAAGGCGGGACGACCCGGCGTTTGAAACGAGCTGCGAGCAGATGCTCAGCGACATGATGGCGAGGGCCTCGCAGGCGTTTGAGCGGCTTCCCATTCTGCAGGATGCCGAAATCATGCGCAATATCCTCTATTCGGGCATTTGGCTCAGGTTTGAAGACGCAACCGAGAGAAGAAAGGCGAAAAGACAGCAATGACAGATCCGTATCAGGTGTTGGGCGTTTCTCCGACGGCTTCGGATGACGAGGTCAAGAAGGCGTATCGCACCCTGTGCAAAAAATACCATCCCGACGCGAACGTGGGCAAGCCGGATGCCGCACAGGCCGAAAAGAAATTCATGGAAGTGCAGCAGGCGTATGAAGAGATCATGCACAGGCGGCAGGGGGGTGGCGCGCGTGCCGGCAGCGGCTACAATGGCGGTCAGCAGCAGCCCACAGGCGGCTACGGCGGCTATGGCGGCGGTTACGGCGGCGGATACCAGGACGATCCGTTTTCTTCCTTCTGGGGCGGCTATGGCGGAGGCTATCAGCAGCAGACTGCGGGCGAGACGGTCGAGATGCGCGCGGCGCTCAACTATATCAACACGGGCCATTATGCCGAGGCGCTCAACGCGCTGGGCAGCGTGCCGCCCGGGAAGCGCAACGCCTATTGGTACTATCTGAGCGCGCTGGCGCAGAGCGGCCTGCACAACAACGCGCAGGCGATGGAGTATGCGCGCCAGGCCGTGAGCATGGAGCCCGGAAACATGCGCTACCAAAGCCTGCTCAGCCAGCTCCAGGGCGGCGGGCAGGCCTACAGCCAGCGCGGCGAGGAATACGGAAGGCATAGCGGCTTCGGCCGGGGCAACGTCTGCTGCTCGATTCTGGCCTGCGAGCTGATGTGCATGTGCTGCAGCGGCGGACGGATGATGTATTATCCGCTGTTCTGCTGTCTGTAACCGGTCGAAATCAAATAAGGGCCTGCCGGGCTGAATGAACCCGACAGGCTCTTTTTCTGTGAAAAAACGCAGATCGGCCGGCGTCAGAGCTTTTCTCCTCCGAGGAAGACGGCTGTGACGGGGATGGCGTGGAGCGCCTGCGGCGCGGTTTCAAACGGACTCTGGCCCAGCACGGTGAAATCCGCGAGGAAGCCCGGGGCGATCCTGCCCTTGATATGCTCCTCGAAGCTGGCGTAAGCGCCAAAGGAGGTAAAGCTCCTGAGCGCGTCGCTCAGGGAGAGCGCCTCATGCGGCAGATAGGGCGCATCGCCCGGATGCAGATAGCCGCGGCGGGTCACGGCGCACTGAATGCCCGCGAGCACGTCCGGCGGCTCCACCGGGCTGTCGGAGCCGGAGGAGAGCGTCGCGCCGCTAAGAAGCAGGGAGGCGGCGGGATAGGCCTCCTCCGCGCGGCTGCCGACGCGGCTGCGCACGATCTGCGCGTCGTAGTCAAGGAAGATCGGCTGAATGTAGGCGTGCATGCCGAGCGCGGCCATGCGCGCGACCTGCTGCCGGTCGGTGATCTGCGCGTGGACGATGCCGTGACGCGCGTCGCGGCGCGGGCAGACGGCCTGCGCGTGCTCGACGGCGCTCAGCACCCGGTCGCAGGCTCCGTCGCCGATGGCGTGGACGGCGACCTGCATGCCCGCCCGGTGGGCCTGAAGGACGAGCGCGTCAAGCGCCTCCTGCGTGTAATCCACGATGCCGCAGGTCTGCGGATCGTCGGTATACGGGGCGCGCAGGAAGGCCGTGCGGGAGCCGAGGGATCCATCGCCGATCAGCTTGAGCGGGCCGATGCGGAAGCACTCGTCGCCCCAGCCCGTCGTATAGCCGGCCTGCAGAAAAGCGGTCAGCTCCGCCTGCGTGGGCAGCAGGCTCTGCTCGGTGACGCGGGCGGTCAGTTTGCCTTCGTTCGCCAGGGCGCGGTAGACGGCGATGACATCCTCAAAGGGGAGGCCGGCAAAGTCGTCCGTCTGGACGGAGGTGATGCCGTAACGGCGCACGGCACGGAGCGCGAGCAGCAGGCGCTCGCGGATGCCCTGCCTGTCCAGCGCGGGGATGAGCGAGGAGACGAGGCTGATCGCGTTTTCGCGCAGCACGCCGGTCGGCCTCCCGAGCGCGTCGACATCGACATGGCCGCCTTCGACGGGTACGGCGGCATTTGAAAGGCCTGCGAGCTCGAGCGCGCGGCTGTTGGCAATAGCGACATGGCCGCAGACTCGCGTGATAAGGCAGGGGCGGTCGGGGCAGACGGCGTCGAGCTCGCCGCGCGTCAGATAGCGGCGCTCGTCCAGAAAGTGGTCGTCATTGAAGCCGCGGCCCAGGACGAAGGGCTCGCGGGGATGGTCGGCGGCAAAGCGCGCGAGCGCATCGAGCACCCCGGCGAGGGAATCGCTGGCGAGATGGGCCTGGCCGAGCATGCAGCCCAGCTCGAGCAGATGCAGATGGGAATCATTGAAGCCGGGGCAGACGAAGGAGCCGGAAAGATCGACGGCTTTGGCCTGCGGGAAGGCATTGCGCGCGTCCTCCCGGCCTCCGACGAAGGCGAAGCGCCCGTCCTTGACGACAAAGGACTCGGCAAGGCGGTCGTCCGTGGTGAAGACCTGCGCGTTTTCATATCGCGTGAGCATGGCGGGTTCCTCCTGATTCAGCGTGAACCCAGTATACGACAAATCGTCCCGCGGTGCAATCCTTCCTTGAAACGGCGTGGGCTTTACGGTATAATGTACAGGAAAATGGTAGGTAAAACGGGAGTGGAGGGGAGAGCGGCGATGGAAAACCTGGAGGACGTCTGCGCGCGGCTCTGCCTGTTGACGCGCGCCTGCTGGGTGCCGGAGCTGCCTTCGCCGCTTTCCCGGCCGGAGGCGCGGCGGATGCTCCAAAGCGGGATGCTGCAAAGCCTCGTCCTTCGCGAGATGCCGCAGGAGGATCTCGCTCTGCCGGAGCGCGTGAGGGCGTTGCTCTCCAGGGCGCTTTCCGTCGCGCGGCTCGCGGAGACCTACGAGCAGCGCGGCTACCGGGTGCTTTTGCCGCAGGAGCGCGGCTGGCCCGCCGCGCTTGACGGCCTGGGCGCAAAGGCTCCGCTCTTCCTCTTTGCGCGCGGCAATGTGGCCCTGCTTGAGGGCAGGCGCGTGGCCGTTGCGGGCAGCCGGGATATCCTGCCGCAGACGGCTGCGGAGGCGCAGCAGCTGGGCCGGTCATTGGCCGGGGCCGGGATCGTCCTGGTGACGGGCGGGGCGCGCGGGGTCGACCGGGCGGCGGAGCAAGGCGCGTTGGAGGCCGGGGGCGGGGTGATCCTCGTGCCGGCCATGCCCGCGGAGGAGCTGCTCAGGGACGGGGTGTCGCGCTGCGCGATGGAGGAAGGGCGCCTGCTGATGCTTTGCGACACGCTGCCGGACGACCCGTTCTCTGCGCAGAAGGCGCTCTCGCGCAACCATACGATCTACGCGCTGGGCGATGCGGCGGTCGTCGTCGCCGCCCGAAACGGCGTCGGCGGAAGCTGGCGCGGCGCAACGGACTGTTTGAGCGGCGGATGGAGCCCGGTGTATGCCTCGGCAACATCCGGAGCGGATCGCGAGGGCAACGCGGCGCTGCTCAGGCGCGGCGCGCTGCCGCTTGACATGGACAGGCCGGTTGTGCCGCAGTTGCGGCTGTTCCGGGAGATCCGGCTCTTCTGATCCGGGATGAGACGAAAACGAAAGGGGGCAGCTGCGTGGAGGTTCAGCTTGGAAGCATTCCCGTTCGCGAGGCGCTGCACTTTCTCGGCTGGCGCGGCACGCCGGTCGAGCCGGAGCTGATGCAGACGCTGCGGACGCTCTGTCGGGAAACCGCCGCGGCGCTCGAGCCGCGGGCCATCCTGCGGCGATTTCCGCTTCGGGACGGGGACTTTGACGGCACGGGCTTTCGCCCGAGGGGGCGGGATGCGCGCGCGCTGCTGGCCACCTGCCGGGAGGGCGTGCTGCTGGCGGCGACGCTGGGCGCGGGCAGCGAGCGGATGCTCCTGCGCGAACAGGCGAGGGGCGCATCGCGGGCGCTGCTGCTGGATGCTGTGCTTAGCGCGGGAATCGAGGCCGTCTGCGATGGCATCGAAGCCCGGCTGCGCGAGGAATGCGAGGCGCAGGGCCTGTTTTTGACGGACCGATTCAGCCCGGGCTACGGCGACATGCCGCTGGAGCAGACGAAGGAGATGCTTGCCGTGCTCGATGCGCAAAAGCGCATCGGCCTCACGGTGACCGCGACGGGGCTGATGATGCCGCGTAAATCGGTGACGGCCATCCTGGGCATCAGCGAGACGCCGGTTGAGCGAAGGCCCTCCGGCTGCGAGGGCTGCGCGGCGCGGGAGACCTGCGCGATGAGAAGACGATAAAGCGAGGTGCGTTTGAATGGAAAAGAAGATTACGCTGCTGGACGGCGCGATGGGCACCATGCTCCAACGCGCGGGGCTGAAGCTCGGGGACAGGCCGGAGACGCTCTCCATCACCTCGCCTGAGGTTGTCGAGGGCATCCAGCGCCAGTATGTGCAGGCCGGCGCGCAGATGATCCTCGCCAACACGTTCTGCGCCAACGCGCACAAGCTCGAGGGCACGGGCTATTCGGTCGAGGAGGTCGTGACCGCCTCCGTGCGGGTCGCGCTGCGCGCAGCGCAGGGGAGCGGGGCGACGGTGGCGCTGGATGTCGGGCCGATCGGGGAGATGCTCGAGCCGCTGGGCACACTGCGCTTCGAGGAGGCCTATGCGCTCTTCGCGCAGATGATCCGTTTGGGCGCAGCGGCCGGCGCGCAGGCCGTCTTCTTTGAGACGTTTTCCGATTTGAACGAGCTGCGTGCGGGCGTGCTTGCTGCGCGGGAGACCTGCGATCTGCCCATCTATGCCAGCATGACGTTTGAGCGCTCGGGCAGGACGTTCCTCGGCTGCCGGGCGGACGCTGCGGCGATGACGCTCAGCGGGCTCGGCGTCTGCGCGGTCGGCGTCAACTGCTCGCTCGGGCCCAGAGAGGTTGCACCGATCCTGCGAGCGATGCGCCGGGCGACCGACCTGCCGCTGATCCTCAAGCCGAATGCCGGTCTGCCCGACCCGCAGACGGGCGAATACCACACCGATCCGGAGGAATTTGCGCAGGACTGCGCGGCGTTGACGGACATCGGCGCGGCCTATATCGGCGGCTGCTGCGGCACATCCCCGGCCTTTATCGAGGCGCTGGCGCGCCAGCTTTCCGGAAAGACGGCCCGCTGGGACGGCGGGCGCATCCACGGCATCTGCTCCGCGGGGGAGATCTGCGAATTCGGGCGGGGCGTGCGCGTGATTGGCGAGCGCATCAATCCGACAGGCAAGAAGCGCATGAAGCAGGCGCTGCTGGAGGGGGACATGGGGTATCTCGTCTCCCAGGCGGTGGAGCAGGCGGATGCGGGCACGCAGATTCTCGACGTGAACGTCGGCCTGCCGGGAATCGATGAGGCGGAGACGATGCGCCGCGCCGTGACGGCGATCTCCGGCGCCGTGACGCTGCCGCTGCAGATCGACTCGAGCAACCCCGAGGCGATTGAGGCGGGCCTGCGCGCTGCGCCCGGCAAGTGCCTGATCAACAGCGTCAACGCCTCGCAGGCGTCGCTCGATGCGATTCTTCCGCTGGCGAAGAAGTACGGCGCGGCGATTGTTGGTCTCACGTTGGGCGAGCACGGTATGCCGGGAAACGCGCAAGAGCGGTTTGATTTCGCGCAGAGGATCGTCAATGCGGCAGAGAAAGCCGGCATCGCGCGCGGGGACGTCGCCATCGACTGCCTGACGCTGACGGTCTCTGCGCAGCAGGATCAGGCGGCGCAGACGCTTGAGGCCGTTCGCCGCGTGAGACGGGAGCTGGGCGTTGAGACCGTGCTGGGCGTCTCCAACATCTCCTTCGGCCTGCCCAGAAGGCTGCTGGTCACGCAGACCTTCCTCGCCCAGGCGATTGCCGCCGGGCTGACCCTGCCGATCATCAATCCGAACCAGCGCGAGATGATGGACGTCGTCTCCGCCTGCTGCGTGCTCTCCGGCGAGGACGAGAGCTGCGCCGCCTATATCGCCCGGCACGCGGATACGCCCCGGGAGGAGGCGGCAAAACCTGCCGCCGCGGCTGCGCAGGAGATCACCATCGAGGAGGCCGTGCTCAAGGGACTTCGCGACGAGGCATCGCGCATTGCGCGCGGAATGCTCGCCTCGATGGGGCCGCTTGAACTGGTGGAGAAGCACCTGATTCCGGCGCTTGACGAGGTCGGTGCGCGCTATGAGCGCCAGGAGATCTTCCTGCCGCAGCTGATGAATGCGGCGACGGCGTCCGGCGCAGCGTTTGACGAGGTGCGCAGGGCGATGCCCGCCGGCGGGGAGGGCGAGGGAAAGGGGCCGATCCTGCTGGCGACGGTGGAGGGCGACATCCACGACATCGGCAAGAACATTGTGCGGACCGTGCTGGAAAACTACGGCTGGCGGGTGATCGACCTGGGTCGCGACGTCGCGGCGGAGCGCGTCGTCGAGGCGGCGCAGCGCCATGGGGCGAAGGTCATCGGCCTGTCCGCGCTGATGACGACGACCGTGCCGGGCATGGAGCGGACGATCCGCCTGCTGCATGAGGCGGGCGTGCGCGCGCCGGTGATCGTCGGCGGCGCGGTGCTGACGGAGGAATACGCCCGGGAGATCGGCGCGGACTACTACGCGAAGGATGCCAAACGCAGCGCAGACATCGTGCGCGCCATTCTCGGATAGGCGGAGCGACAGGGATGCCGGCAGAAGGATTTGAGCGGCAAATACGGAGGAAACCATGAAAAACGCGAAGATGGATGCGGCGCTTGCGCGCGGAACGCTCCTCTTTGACGGTGCGACGGGCACCTATGCCAAAGCGCTGCCCGGCTTCCCGGAGGGCGCGGTGGAGCTCGCCTGCCTGAGCGCGCCGGAGCAGGTCGCCGCTCTGCACAGGGCCTATCTGCGCGCCGGGAGCCGCGCGATCAAGACGAACACGTTCGCGGCGCATGTCGGCCTGGCGGTATCCGAGGATGAAACACAGCGCAGGGTGATTCATGCGGCGATGGAGATTGCGCGCGCGGAGGCGAAGCCCTGGGACGCGTTCGTCTTTGCGGACATCGGCCCGGCGCCGGCCGGGAGCGACGCGGCTGCGGCGTATGCCGCGATGGCGGAGGCATTTCTTGAAGTAGGGGCGGATTGCTTCCTGCTGGAGACGCTCCCTTCGGACGAGGGCGTCGCACAGACGGCGGCGCTGATCCGGGAAAGGCGGCCGGATGCGTTCATCGCGGTCTCCTTTGCCGCCGATCCGGACGGTTTTACGCGCGCGGGTGAGGCTGTCGGCGCTCTGGTCGCGCGGATGGACGCCTGTGAGGCGGTCGACGCGGTCGGCCTCAACTGTGTCTGCGGCGCCTATCACATGCGGCGCCTGCTCTCCCGCCTGCCCGCCGTGCACAAGCTGCTGCTGGCCATGCCCAACGCCGGCTATCCGCACATCGAAAACGGGCGCACGTTTTACGACAGCGATCCCGGATACTACGCGCAGCAAACGGCGGCGTGCGCCGCGGCGGGCGTCCGGCTGCTGGGCGGCTGCTGCGGCACGACGCCGGAGCACATCCGGCAGGTGGCCCGGCTGCTCGCGCATCCCCGGATTGCCGTGGACGCGGCCCAAGGTGCGCAGGAGCAGGCGCAGCGCGGCGTTTGCCGCAGCCGCATCCGGGAAAAGCTCGAGGCGGGCAGGCGCGTCATGCTCATGGAGCTCGATCCGCCGGGAAACGCGGAGATTTCGAAATTTCTGGACGGAGCGAGGCGCCTGACTGCCGCGGGAGCGGACGCCATCACGATTGCGGATTGCCCGATCGGCCGCGCGCGGATGGATTCGAGCCTGTTGGCCTGCAAGCTGCGCCGGGAGCTTGGCATCGAGACGCTGCCGCACATGACCTGCCGCGACCGCAATGTCAACGCGACGAAGGCGCTGCTGCTTGGGCTGTCGATGGAGGGCGTGCACAATGTCCTCGCGGTGACGGGCGATCCCGTTCCGACGAGCGACCGGGGAAGCGTCAAGGGCGTCTTTCAGTTTAACTCCCGCGTGCTGGCGCGCTTTGTGCGCAGCCTTGCGGACAGCGGGGAGACGGAACCCTTCTTCCTCTGCGGCGCGCTCAACGTGAACGCCGTCAGCTTTGAAAGCGAGTTGAAAAAGGCGCTTGACAAGGAGGCCTGCGGCGTCGAGGCGTTTTTGACGCAGCCCGTGCTCAGCGAGCGCGCGGCAGAAAACCTCGCCCTAGCGCGCAGGATGCTGTCCGGGAGGATCATGGGCGGCCTTTTCCCGGTCGTCAGCCATAAAAACGCCTGCTTCCTCCACAGCGAGGTCACGGGCATCGAGGTGGATGAGCGCGTGGTCGCGGCTTACGAGGGACTCGACCGCGCGCAGGGCGAGGAGATGGCCATGCGCCTGTGCCAGAAGGCAGCCGCGCGCATCGCGGGCGATGTCGACGGTTACTACATCATGACGCCGTTTCAGCGGGTGGGGCTCGTGGAGCGGGTGATGCAGGCGATTCAGGCAGAAGCCCTGGTTTAAAAACAAAAGCGGCTGATCGCGGAAAAAACGCGTCAGCCGTCTTTGTTCTTGGTTATTTGCGCATGAACAGCCCCATCAGCGCGCCGCAGACGCCGCCGACGATGTGCGTCAGATGGGAGATGTTGTCGGCGGAAAAGAGCCCGCCGAGGATCTCCTGCGTCAGATAGAGCGCTGCGACGGCCACCAGCGTCAGCGGGATGCCGCCGCCCCGTGTGCCGGCGGTCGAGGCGAGGAAGATCAGCATGTAGACGATGCCGCTCGCGCCCAGGAGCATCGAGGAGCCGGCAAAGAACATGTGAAACAGGCCGGAGACCACGGCCGTCACGGCGAACATCAGAAGCAGGCGTCCACTGCCGTAGCGCTCCTCGACGATGGGTCCCAGCGCGAGGATCAGCGCCATGTTGCTCACATAATGCGTAAAGGACGTATGGCCCAGCACATGCAGAAGCAGGCGCACATAGGTCAGGGGGCTTAAAAAGCTCGAGGCATAGCAGCTGAAGACCAGCCTGTCGGAGGCGCCGCCCGTCAGCGTAGACAGGCCCAGCGCGCCGAGAGAAAGCAGCGCAAACGCGAGAACCGCGGGTGCATTGAAGGAAAAGACGATTCGGTTGTTCTTCATGAATTTCTCCTGTCACCGACCGGCGCGCCGCTCGGGTTTTGCTGTGCGCTTCTTCATAAAAGCGCGGCAAGAAAAGTATACCATGCGCGGGGGCCGGCTTCAAGCGCCGGATGAGATAAAACAGGCGGGCAGCGGCGCTTGAGCGTTCTGCCTTTCCTGCCGGGCCAATTTTTTGGCCCAGGGGCTTGAAGAAACGGGATTTTTGTGAGATAATAGGCGTTGCTGTGTATGAACATATAAAATAAGTGAGTGCGATAAAAGGAGAACCCGAGCAGCATGATTGCAACGCAGAATATTTCCCTTTCCTACAGCGGCAAGCCGCTCTTCAAGAACGTCAACATCAAGTTCACCGCCGGCAACTGTTACGGCATCATCGGTGCGAATGGAACGGGAAAATCCACGTTCCTCAAGGTGCTTTCCGGCGATCTGGAGCCGACGACCGGCGAGGTCGTGATCACGCCGGGCGAGCGGATGGCCGTTCTGCGCCAGAATCACTTTGAGTTTGACGACTACGAGGTGCTGGAGACCGTCATCATGGGGCACAAGCGCCTCCATGATATCATGAAGGAGAAGGACGAACTCTACGCCAAGGAGGATTTCACCGACGCGGATGGCGAGCGCGCCAGCGAGCTGGAGGGCGAATTTGCTGAGCTGGACGGCTGGAACGCGGAGAGCAACGCCGAGATGATCCTGACCGGCCTGGGCCTGTCGCTGGATTTGGAGCATCAGCTGATGCGCGAGCTCGACGGCAGCCAGAAGGTCAAGGTGCTGCTGGCGCAGGCGCTCTTTGGCAGCCCGGACATTCTGCTGCTCGACGAGCCGACCAACTATCTCGACATCCAGTCCGTGCGCTGGCTGGAGAATTTCCTGCTGGACTTCCCCAACACCGTCATCGTCGTCAGCCATGACCGCCACTTCCTCAACAAGGTCTGCACGCATATCTGCGACATCGACTTCGGCAAGATCCAGATGTACGTCGGCAACTACGACTTCTGGTATGAGTACACGCAGATGGCGGCGCGCCAGCAGAAGGACATCAACAAGAAGAACGAGCAGAAGATCAAGGAGCTGCAGGCCTTCATTCAGCGCTTCTCTGCCAACGCGAGCAAGCACAAGCAGGCCACCAGCCGCAAGAAGCTGCTGGACAACCTGCAGATGGAGAACTTCACGCCGTCCTCCCGCCGCTATCCCTACATCGCCTGGAAGCCGGACCGCGACATCGGCAACGACCTGCTGACGGTGAGCAACCTCTCCAAGACAGTCAACGGCCGCAAGGTGCTCAACAACATCTCCTTCGTGCTCACGCCGGGCGACAAGGTCGCCTTTGTCGGCACGGACGAGCTTGCGCGCACGACGCTCTTCCAGATTCTCATGGGCGAAATCGAGCCGGACGAGGGCAGCTTCAAGTGGGGCGTGACGACGAGCCAGAGCTATTTCCCCAAGGACAACAGCGCGTACTTCGACAACTGCGAGTACAACCTGATCGACTGGCTGCGCCAGTTCTCCCAGAGCCAGTATGAGAGCGACATCCGCGGCTGGCTGGGCAGGATGCTCTTTTCCGGCGAGGAGGCGCTCAAGCCCGCCAAGGTGCTTTCCGGCGGCGAGAAGGTGCGCTGCATGCTGGCGCGCATGATGCTCTCCGGCGCCAACGTGCTGATTCTCGACGAGCCGACCAACCACCTCGACCTCGAATCGATCACGGCGCTCAACAAGGGCATGATCGAGTTCACGGGCTCCATGCTCTTTGCGACGCAGGATCACGAGTGCATTCAGACGGTCGCCAATCGCATCATCGAGATCCTGCCGGGCGGTATTGTCGATCGCCGCGAGAGCTATGATGATTATCTCGACAGCGAAATCGCGGCGCAGCAGCGCGCGGCGCTGATGGAGTGATAATTTGCCCGGTCAACGGTGCAAACCCCCGGTTTTGTGGTATACTGTCTTCATCGGGAGGGGTATAAGCCGTGGAGCATATTCGCAAGGATAAAATTTTCAATATACCAAACTGCCTGACGGCTGTGCGCATCGCGCTGCTGCCGGTCGTTGTCTGGCGATTTGTGATCGGAGACAAGAGCGGGGCGCTGGCCGCCTATTTGGCGGCGATGCTGACGGACGCCGTCGACGGATTCATCGCCCGCAAATTCGATCAGGTGACGGCGCTTGGAAAGCTGCTCGATCCGCTGGCCGACAAGCTCTCGCTGATTACGCTGATGTCGCTGTTCGTCTGCGACGGGGAGATTCCGCTCTGGGTGCTGGGCGTCATCCTCGTCAAGGAGATCGCGCTGGTCATCGGCGGCGGCGTCGCGCTGCGGCGCGGTATCGTCGTGTACGCGCTGCCGATCGGCAAGGTGACGACGGTCGCGTTTGTCACCTCGATGGTCGCGCGCTTTCTGGAGCTCTCCCAAGCGGCCGATGTGCTGCTGGGCATCTCCGTCGTGCTTTCGATGGTGGCGCTCGTCTGGTACGGGCTCGACCTGATGAAAAAGCTCGGAACGCGCCAAAAACCGAACAATACAGAATCAACAAAATAATTTATTCACTTCTGGCGGCCCGCATCATTGACAAACGATGCGGGCCGCCTTATAATATCTCAACCGCATTTTTCGATGCGTGGATGAGGAAACAGCGCTGAAGAGAAGACGATTGTTCATCAATGGCGACCAGAACAGGAGAGAGGAAAAAGAACATGGCTTACTATTTCTCTGAACCGTCCCATACGTTCAACGAGTATCTGCTTGTGCCGGGCTATTCCTCCGCGGAGTGCATCCCGGATAACGTGAGCCTGGAGACCCCGCTTGTCCGCTACAGGAAGGGCGAGAAATCCGCGATCACCATGAAGATTCCGATGGTCTCTGCGATCATGCAGGCGGTCTCCGGAAAGGATCTGGCCATAGCGCTGGCACAGGAGGGCGGCGTTTCCTTTATCTACGGCTCCCAAACGATTGAAGAGGAGGCGGCGATGGTCGCCGCGGTCAAGGGCTACAAGGCCGGCTTTGTCACCAGCAACTCCAACATCCGCCCGGATCAGACACTGGCGGACATCCTTGCGCTCAAGGAAAAGACCGGCCATTCCACCGTCGCCGTCACGGAGGACGGCACCGCCAACGGCAAGCTGCTGGGCATTGTGACCAGCCGCGACTACCGCGTCAGCCGCATGGACACGAGCACGCCGGTTTCCTCCTTCATGACCCCGCTGGACAAGCTGATTACCGCGCCGGAGGGCATATCTCTCAAAGAAGCCAACGACATCATCTGGGATCACAAGCTGAATTCCCTGCCGATCGTGACCAGGGATGGCCGCATGTCCTCCTTTGTCTTCCGCAAGGACTATGACTCCCACAAGAACAATCCAATGGAGCTGCTGGACAGCAACAAGCGCTATGTCGTCGGTGCGGGCATCAACACCCGCGACTACGCCGAGCGCGTGCCGGCGCTGCTGAAGGCCGGCGTCGATGTGCTGTGCATCGACTCCTCCGAGGGCTTCTCTGAGTGGCAGAAGCGTACCATCGCCTGGATCCGAGAGAACTACGGCGACTCCGTCAAGGTCGGCGCGGGCAACGTTGTCGATCGCGACGGATTCCGCTTCCTGGCGGACTGCGGCGCAGACTTCATCAAGGTCGGTATTGGCGGCGGCTCCATCTGCATCACGCGCGAGACCAAGGGCATCGGCCGCGGCCAGGCTACGGCGCTCATCGAGGTTTGCAAGGCCCGCGACGAATACTTCGAGGAGACGGGAATCTACGTGCCGGTCTGCTCCGATGGCGGCATCGTGCACGACCATCATCTGACCCTGGCGCTGGCCATGGGCGCGGACTTCGTGATGCTGGGCCGTTACTTCGCCCGCTTCGACGAGAGCCCCTCCGCAAAGGTCAACGTCAACGGCACGCTGATGAAGGAGTACTGGGGCGAGGGCTCCAACCGCGCGCGCAACTGGCAGCGCTACGACCTCGGCGGCGACAAGAAGCTCAAGTTCGAGGAGGGCGTCGATTCCTACGTTACCTACGCGGGCAAGCTCTCCGACAACGTGCATATCACGCTGGCAAAGGTTCGCTCCACGATGTGCAACTGCGGCGCGCTCTCCATCCCGGAGCTGCAGCAGAAGGCGAGGCTGACGCTCGTGTCCTCCGTCTCTATCGTTGAGGGCGGCGCGCACGACGTCGTGCTCAAGACCACGAACAAGGAAGTCTGATTTCATCCATACAGAGAAGCGGGCGGCCGAAAAGACCGCCTGCTTTTCCTTTGCGCGTTTTACAGAAAGGTCTGCATGCTCAGCAGCGCGCGCAGCTGCTCACGGTGCGGCTCCTCCATCGGCGTGAGCGGGAGGCGCAGCACGTCCCCGCAAAGGCCGAGCATCGAGAGCGCCGCCTTGACGGGGATGGGGTTGACCTGGGCGAACAGCGCGCGGATCAGCGGCAGAATGTCCCTCTGTGCCGCTGCAGCTTCGCTGACGTGGCCGGCCAGGGCGGCGCGCGTGACGGCGAGCGTCCTTTGCGGCGCGACGTTGGAGACGACGCTGACCGCGCCGACGGCGCCCATCGCCATCATGGGCCAGATGAGATCGTCGTTGCCGCAGTAGACGGGCATCATGCCGGGCTGCACGAGGAGATCGGCGATCAGCGTGAAATCGCCGCTGGCCTCCTTGATGCCCGCGATCAGCGAATGCCGCGAGAGCTTTACGGCGGTCTCTGGCTTGATGCAGACGCCTGTGCGCGAGGGCACGTTGTAGAGGATCATCGGCAGGGGGCAGGCATCGAGAATCGCTTCATAGTGGCGCAGCAGGCCGGTCTGTGTCGCTTTGTTGTAGTAGGGCGTCACGCTGAGCTGGCCGGTTGCGCCGAGCGACAGCGCCTGGCGGGCGTATTCGATGGCCTTGCGCGTGTCGTTGGCGCCGGTACCGACGATGACAGGCAGGGAGCCCGCCTCGTCAAGGCCGATTTCGATGACGCGCTCGCGCTCGCTCATCGTGAGCGTACAGGGCTCGCCAGTCGTGCCGAGCAGGACGAGCGCGTCCATGCCGGCCGCGCTTTGGCGCGCGATCAGGCGGCGAAGCGCCGCTTCGTCCAGCGTGCCGTCGGGGAGAAAGGGCGTGACGAGCGCCGTCGCGCAGCCTGTGAACAGGGGAGAAGCAGCCATGGCTGAGGCCTCCTTGGGACGGAAAAAGGGAGAGCATGCGGAAAAGCCGCTCCCTGATTGAGCTTCCGACGGAAGTGTTTCAGGGAGCGGCTGTGGATATGCATTCGGGTCAGATTATTTTTTGGGGATGTAGCCCTGGGCGCAGAGCAGCTCGGCGATGAGCACGGCGCCGCCTGCCGCGCCGCGCAGCGTGTTGTGGGAGAGGCCGACGAAGCGCCAGTCGAAGAGGCTGTCGCCGCGCAGACGGCCCATCGAGACGCCCATGCCGCGCTCAAAGTCGCGGTCCAGGCGGGTCTGCGGGCGGTTGTCCTCCTCGCAATACTGGATGAAGGGATGGGGCGCGCTGGGCAGGTTCAGCTTCTGCGGCAGGCCCTCGAACGAGCGCCAGCGATCGATGATTTCCTCCTTGGACGCGGGCTTCTCGAAGCTCGCCCAGCAGGTCGCCAGGTGCCCGTCGGCGACGGCGACGCGGATGCAGTGCGCGCTGATGATCGGCGCCTTCGCCGGGACGATTACGCCGCCCTCGACCTTGCCCCAGATCTTGAGGGGCTCCTGCTCGCTCTTCTCCTCCTCGCCGCCGATGTAGGGGATGACGTTGTCAACCATCTCCGGCCATCGCGCGAAGGTCTTTCCCGCGCCGGAGATTGCCTGGTAGGTCGAGACGACGACGCGGGTCGGGCCGAGGTCGCGCAGCGCCGTCAGCGCCGGCACATAGGACTGGATCGAGCAGTTGGGCTTCACGGTGACAAAGCCGGTCTTCGTATGGAGGCGCTTGCGCTGGGATTCGATGACCGCCGCATGCTCGGGGTTCAGCTCCGGAATGATCATCGGCACATCCGGCGTGCCGCGGTGGGCGGAGTTGTTGGAGACGACCGGCGTCTCGGTCTTCGCGTAGGCATCCTCCAGCGCGCGGATCTCTTCCTTTTTCATGTCGACCGCGCAGAAGATAAAGTCGACCGCCTCCGTCACGGCGCCCACATTGGCGGCATCGACAACGGGCAGGCTGCGGACGGCCTCGGGAATGGCCCAGTCAAAGGCCCAGCGGCCCGCGACGGCCTCTTCATAGGGCTTACCGGCGCTGCGGGCAGAGGCCGCGAGCACGGCGATTTCAAACCAGGGGTGATCGGCGAGCAGGGAAACAAAGCGCTGGCCGACCATGCCCGTTGCGCCGACGATTGCGACGCGCCATTTGAGCTCCATAGCGTTCATTCCTTTCATGGGCCATTTGGCGAGGCAGCACCTTGACAAAATGGCGAGAGTGGCATCATCATAGCACCAGCATGGGGGCAATGTCAAGTCAATTGACCCTCCCTATAAAAAATACGCCGCTGCGGCAGGAAATGTGAAGCCCGGCTTTTCATTTTTGCGCGCTTGTGATACAATGAAACTGGCATGATGCCGGTTGCAAGCCCGACGAAATGCTGTAAAACCCGTTGCTTTGTGACCGAGGCCGGAGCTTTGCAGAAGAACTTAGAGAGGAAAGTCAACGCTTTGCAGCAATGGGCGCGGGCAGAAGCAATGAATGAGGAAAGAGGCTGACAAATGGATTTCACGTCGATCGATCGGGAGGCGGAGCGCTTTCTCCCCAGGCTCTGCGAGCACAGGCGCGCGCTGCACAGGATTCCCGAGCTTGGATACAGGGAGCAGCAGACGCACGACTATCTGATGCGCCATTTGCGCTCGCTAGAGCCGGACGGCCTGCGCGTCTTCGCGCAGACGGGCATACGTGCCGTCTTCATGGGCGACGGCACGGGGCGGACGGTCGCCTTCCGCGCGGATATGGACGCGCTGCCCGTGAACGAGGAGACGGGCCGGCCCTTTGCCTCGGAGCATCCGGGCTTTATGCACGCCTGCGGGCACGACGGGCACATGGCCAACCTGCTGACGTTTGCCGAATGGGTTGCCGCCAACCGGCATGCGCTGCGGGACAACGTCGTGCTGCTCTTTCAGCCGGCGGAGGAGACGACTGGCGGCGCAAAACGAATGATCGACGAGGGCGCGATGGAGAATCCGCACGTCGACGCGGTCTATGGCATGCACATGATGCCCGATGTGCCCAAGGGGACGATCGCCGCCTGCGCCGGGCCGATCATGGCGCAGACCTGCGAGATGGACTTCATCATTCACGGCAGAAGCGCGCACGGCGCGACGCCGCACTTGGGCATCGATGCAATTTCGGCCATGGGCCATCTGCTTACGCTGCTTCAGACGAGCGTCGCCCGCTGTGTCGATCCCTGTCAGCAGGCGCTCATCACCATTGGGCGCGCGCAGGCCGGCACGCAGCGCAACATTCTCGCCGCCGAGGCGACGCTGGAGGGCATCGTGCGAACCTTCTCCAACCGGGTGTATGAGCAGCTGGAGGAGCGGATTCTCGCCGACGTGCATGCGGTCGACACGGCGTTTGGCACGCAGACGGAATTCATCAAGCGCGTGTTCTATCCCTGCGTGGAGAACGATCCGGCGGAGTTTGAGCGCGTGCGCGCGCTGCTGGGCGGGCGCATGGCGATCGCCAGACCGAAGATGACGGCGGAGGATTTTTCCTTCTATCAGCTCAGCGCGCCGGGCGTCTTCGTCTTCTGCGGCTGCGGCGACGAGGCGCACAGCGCGCCGCTGCACGCCTGCACGTTCGATTTTGATGAAACTGCGCTGGTTCCGGGGCTTGCACTCTTCATGGGCCTCGTCTCCCTGGCGCGATAAGGAGGATACAGGATGGGCTTTTTTGACAGATTGTATTATGGCAAGGCCGGCAAGCGCGATTACAGCGAGATGGATATGCCGAAGAACCGCATGTCGCTCTTTTTCCTCGTGCTCAAGGATCACATCTTTGACCTGGTGAAGGTCAACGTGCTGCAGCTGCTCTTCTGGCTGCCGTTCCTCTTTTGGACCTATCTCAACGTCTTCGCGCTGCAGAATATCGACGCGGAGACGATACTCGCCCAGGAGAACGGCTCCATGAAGCTGCTCTCCTCGATGAGCGGCTATCTGGTGATGTGGCTGATCGGCCTGATCCCTTGCGTGCTCATCACGGGCCCCTCGTCGGCGGGCTCCGCGTACATCATGCGCAACTGGGCGCGCGACCAGCATGCGTTCCTCTTTTCCGACTACAAGGATGCGTTCCGCTCCAACTGGAAGCAGGCGCTGGGCGTATCCTGCATCAGCGGCCTTGTGCCGGTTCTGGCGTACACGGCCGTGACCTATTATGGCCAGATGGCGTCTGCCAACCTGCTGATGATCGTGCCGCTCGTGCTCGTACTCTCGATGACGCTGCTCTGGACGCTGATGCTTCCGCTGCTCTATCCGATGATGGTGGGCTACGAGCTGCGCTTCGGTCAGCTGCTCAAAAATGCGTTCCTGATGGCGGCTGCCTGTCTGCCGCAAATTCTGTTTGCGCGGCTGGTGACGTTCGTCCCGGTGGCGATTCTGGCGTTGGGCATCTACATTGGCAATGGCATTGTCGTGCTCGTGATGTCGCTGTATTACATGCTCTTTGGCTTTGCCTTCTCCCGGCTGGTGTATGCCTCTGTCGCCAACGGCGTGTTTGACAAATACCTCAATCCGAGGATTGAGGGCGCGCAGGTCGGCATGGGCCTGCGCCCGCAGGATCCGGATGAGGTGTTTGACGACGAGGAGGACGAGGAGGAAGAGGACGAGTGACCGGGCATGAAACCCGGCCGGACAGGGGAACCTGCCTGGCGGAGGTGAGGCCGGATGGCGAAGAACTTCACGCCGCCGACGGCGCAGGAGCGGAGCAAATACCGCGCCGCCGAGGCGGCGGGATTGCTTGACCGCGTGCTCGAGGTCGGCTGGGCGGGGCTCTCTGCCAAAGAGAGCGGACGCATCGGCGGGCTGATGTCCGGGAAGATGCGAAAGAAACGATCGACATAAGGGGAAGCATGTACGACGACTTTGCCGGCGTGTATGACACGCTGATGGACGATTTCGATTACGACGCCTGGAGCGAACATTATCTGTCGCTTCTGCGCAGCGAATCGGGCGCTCTGCCCGCGCGGGCGGTCGAATGCGCCTGCGGCACGGGCAGCCTGACGGTTCGCCTCGCGCGCGCGGGCATTCAGATGACGGGCGTCGACCTCTCCGCCGCGATGCTGCGGCGGGCGGAAGAAAAAGCGCGGCGCTGGGGCGTTGCCTGTGGCTTTGTGCGCCAGGACATGCGCAGCCTCGCGCTGACCCGGCGCACGGAGGCCGTGCTCGCGACCTGCGACGGGGTCAACTACCTGACGACGGAGGCTGATGCGAAGGCGTTCTTTGCCGCGGCATTTGCGGCGCTCAGGCCCGGCGGGCGGCTGTGCTTTGACTGTTCCAGCCGGCATAAGCTGGAAGACACGATGGGCGACGCCTTTTTCGGCGAGGAGCGCGAGGGGATTGCGATGCTCTGGCAGAACCGCCTGAACCGGGAGAGCCATGTGCTGACGATGGATGTGACCTTCTTCGTGCGCGAGGAGGACGGGCGCTACCGCCGCTTTCGGGAGCAGCATCGCCAGCGCGCGCACAGCGAGAGGGAGATCCGCACCTGGCTGTCGGAGGCGGGCTTTGAAGACATTCAGGCATATGGGGATATGACGATGGACGCGCCGGGCGCGCAGAGCCTGCGCATCCACTATGCGGCGCGAAGACCTGCGCTGTGACGGAGACAACAACAGGAGGAATCATCTTGGAAGAGAGACAATCGAGATTGCTGCGCCTGACGCTTCGCGGCGGAGAGGCGCGCGTATTTCTCTGCGATACCACGCAAATGGCCCAGCAGGCGCGCGACATCCACAACGCGAGCAACACCTGCAGCGCGGCGATGGGCCGCATGCTCGCGGCGACGGCGATCATGGGCGCAAACCTTAAGAGCGACGGCGACCGCATCACAGTGACGATCAACGGCGGCGGCCCGGCGGGGCCGATGTGCGCCGTTGCAGGCCCGGACGGGCACGTCAAGGTCACCATTGAGCATCCGGAGGTCGAGCTCGCGCTCAAGCCCAACGGCAAGCTCGATGTGGGCGGCGCGCTGGGCAAGGACGGCCAGCTGACTGTGATGCGTTCCTACGGCTTTGGCGAGCCGTATATTGGCCGGGTCAATCTCGTCTCCGGCGAGGTCGCCGAGGACTTTGCGATGTACTATCTCGAGTCGGAGCAGACGCCCTCGCTTTGCGCGCTGGGCACGCTGGTCGGGGAGAGAATCCTCTCCGCGGGCGGCGTCCTCATTCAGGCGATGCCGGGCTGCTCGGAGGAGCTGCTCGACGCGCTGGAGATCCGCGCGGAGCTCTTCTCCGCCGTCTCGCAGATGCTGCGGGAGATGACGCTTGAAGAGATCGTCGAGGGCTGCTTCCGCGGCCTGGAGCCGGAAATCCTCGAGGAGATTCCGCTGACGCTTCAATGCGACTGCTCGCGGGAATACATCGAGCGCGTCCTTCTGTCGATGGGCGCAGCGGAGCTTCGCGACATCATCGAGAAGCAGCACGGCTGCGAGGTCAGCTGCCACTTCTGCCGCAGGCACTATGCCTTTACCGGCGAGGAGCTCAACCGCCTGCTTGAGCAGGCATCCAGCGGGGACGGGGCGTAACTCTGGCCGTGCCCGCAAGGACAAGGGAGGAACGCCATGAGCAACGTGGTTTCGCTTGAACGGACATGGGAATATCTGGTAGAGCGAGCGGCCCGGCACCGGCGCGCAGGCCGGTATGACGAGGCCATGACGCTGCTGACGAGGGCGAAGGCGCAGTACGGCCTGCACGAGGAGATTGAGTTGGGCTTTGCGCGCGCTTATGACGAGATGGGCTGCGAGGAGGAGGCGGAGCGCGCCTATCTGCGCGTCGCCCGACTCGGCGGGGAGAAGCGCGCGGAGGCCTATTTCCAGCTGGCGCTCTCCAGCGCGCAGCGGGCCGACCTGCAGCGCGCAGCCTCGTACTTTGAGCGATTCTTGAGGACGGGCGGCGGCGACATCCCGCAGGAGGCGGCGGGGCTGCTGGGCCAGCAGATTCGCGCCGAGCTGGAACGGCCTAGGCCCGTCTCCGCCCGGGGCCGCGCGCGGGAGCTGGAGCGACGCGCCGTGGAGCGGCTTCAGGAGGGAAAGACGGCCGCGGCGGCGCGGACGCTGCGCCATGCGGTGTCGCTGCATGCCTCTGCGCAGGGCTACACGCTGCTGGCCTGCTGCTGCCTCATGCAGGGCGACGGCGAGGAGGCCGTACGCTGCGCGAAAGCGGCGCATGCGATGGCCCCGGCGCGGATTCAGACGCTCTGCGTGCTGGCGGATGCCTGCGCGCTGACGGGAGACGCCAGGGGCGCACGGCGCGCGCTGACGATCGCCGCGATGCGCACGGACGACCCGGACGATCTTCTCGGCGTCGCGATGGAGAGCGCCAAATGCGGCGAGGAGGCGCTGACCCTGCGGCTGACCGAGCGGCTGCTCAAAATGGATCCCTTCTGCACGCGGGGCATGATGCTGCGCGCCTGCGCGCTGACCAACCTGGGCAGGCTGGAGGAGGCGAGCCGGCTATTTGGCAGGCTCTGCGTCCTGACGCCGGAGGATACCGTGCCGCAGGCGTTTTACCGCATGACGCGCGAGGGAAAAAAGCCCGCGGAGCGCCTCACGCTTGGCGCCGACGTCACGCGCCAGGAGGCGGCCTCCCGCGCCGTGCAGCTGATCACGGCGCTGTACGAGGATCCGGAGCAGGCACCGGACGAGGAGCATGCCTCGGAGCTTTGCCGTTTGAGCGCATGGGCCTTCCGCTCCGCACTGGCCGGGGGACAGACCGCCATCGTCGCGCTGCTCGTGATGAGCGCGATGCAGACGGAGGACTCCCGCGAGGTGCTGTGCGACGCGCTGACCGATCCGCAGGTGCCGGACGGCCTCAAGTACGCCATTTTGACGGAGGTTGCGCCGGACGAACGGTTTGCCCACTGCGACGTCGACATGGGCGGGCAGCTTGTGCGCCTGGCCGCGGGCGGTACGGCGACGGGTGCGCCCTCCAGGCAGGGGCAGGAAATCGTTCAGGAGGCTGCGGACGCCCTCTCGGCGGATTATCCCGATGCGCCCGACGTGCTGCTGCCTATCTGGCTCGCCTATCTGAATAGGCGGCCCATACCGCGAACCCAACGGGAGCACAGGGCCTGCGTCGCCGCGCTGGAGCTGCTCTACCATCGCGCCAAGGGCAGAAACGTGGAGGAGCGGGCCGTGGCGGTGCGCTGCGGCGTGAGCGCGAGGCTGTGCAGGCTGTACGCCCGCCGCATCGCCAGGGCCTGTATGGATGGATCGGCCGGAAAAACAGAGGCGGAGCAGACGCCGGAGCCGTGAGAACCCGGATATAAAGGAGAAAGAGCATGAAGTGCATCGATTTTGACAAGCAGTTTGAGCGCTATACGACCGCGTGGGTCAAGGCGAACGCAGAGAAATACAAGAACAACATGGACGTGATCGAGAGCATGATGCCCGATGTCTACATGGAGTTTCTGAGCAAGCCTGCCCCCTGGCTCGACGGGAAGACGCCGGAGAGCTACTTTGAGCAGTATGACGACGCGAAGGCGCTCGTTTCCTGGATGGTCGAATACATGAAGCAGGACGTGCCCGTGCCGGATCTGCTCATGGAGCGCATCACGGAGCTCGGCGATGAGGCGGAGGCAGCGCTTCTTGCGCTCCTTGATGACGCCTCTGCCTCCGACGAGGCGCAGATGACGGCGATTTCGCTGCTGCGCGAGCTGGAGAGCGAAGCGCCGATGCAGCGCTATATCGACTTCATCGCGGCGCTTGAGGCGCCGGACGAGAAGGGCGACCTCTGCGCCGAGGCGCTCATCTCGATGGGCGAGGGCGTCGTCGCGCCGGTGCTTGATGCGCTGGCTGGCGCGACACAGGCGGCCCGGGACGTCTTTGCGGACATTCTGAGCAACTTCCCGGGCGACGAGCGCATCTTCGAGCTGATGATGGAGCGCTTTGCCCATGCGCAGGACCGCCGCGCGCTGTTTGCCTCCTATCTGGCTAAGCTGGGCGATGAGCGCGCGCTCGACGCGCTCTATGCGGCTGCGCAGGATGTGGACGTCAACTACCTTGACTATGTGGAAATTGTCAATGCGATCGACGCACTGGGCGGCGATCGCCCGCCGGAGCGGGAATTCGCCGGCGATCCCTATTACGAGTCCCTGAAGCGCGTATAAGCCCCGCGCGGCTTTCATTTGACCGATCATTTAAGGAGGAACCGCTTTCGTGATTTGTCCAAACTGCGGCCGGGAATTGCCCGATACCGCTCGGATTTGCCCGGGATGCTCCGCCGTGCAGCGTGTGACGAGGCGCGCCCCGGCGGAGGTCGACCTGCCCAGGGAGCAGGAGAGCGTGCGCGTCAAGCGCCGCGTCGCCCCGGACAAAGACTTGGCCAGACACAAAGGAGAACAGGAGAAGAGCACAAACAGGGGAACGGTTTCCACGCCGGACAGAACGGCTGAGCCGAAGAGAAAGGGGACGAGCGCGTCTGCCAGCCGCGTGCCGGTGGGCCTGAGCCGGCAGGAGGAGCGCAGGCAGGCCGAGGTTCGCCACGTGCGCCGCGCGCCCGACCACATCCGCCGCAAGGTCGATGCCCGGCCGGCAATGCTTCAGCCGCCGATCTACCAGCGGTCGCACAAGCGGCTGCGCCGGGTCGTCTTCGCCGTCGTGCTCGTTCTGGTGTTTGCCGGCTCCGCCTGCGGCTACATGCTCTTCGGCTCGGAGAGCGGGCAGCGGCTGATGGCCCAGTGGGGTTGGTCCGTGGCGCGGACGGACGCCTATGTGACCTACGGGCAGGAGCTCATCGAGCAGGCCTACTTCACGCGCGCGCTTGAGCCGCTCGGCGTGGCGATTGAGCGCGAACCGGAGAACGTCGACGCGCTGATCCTGATGGCGCAGGCGTATACGGAGCTTGGGCGCGTGGAGGAGGCCAAGGCGATCTACGAGTCGCTGATCAACGACATCGCGCCCAGCCATCCCAGCGCATACCGCAACCTGATCAAGATCTATCAGGAGGAGGGCTACAACGCCGAGGCGATCGACCTGATGAAGCTCGGCTCGGAAAACGCGACGAGCACGCAGGAATTTGACGTCATGCTGCGCGAGTTTACGCCGACCGCGCCTTCCTTCTCGATGGAGGGCGGCCGTTACAACGAGGAGATCGACGTCACGATCACGATCCCGGAGGGCGAGACCGTGTATTATTCCACGGACGGGACGGATCCCTCCGAATCGGGCCAGATTTATGCGGCGGGCACGAGAATCCACATTCCCGAGGGCAAGATGACGGTCAAGGCCATCGGCTTTACGGAGAACGGAACGCCCAGCGAGCAGATCTCGGCCAACTATACGGTGGTCATCCCAACGCCCGCTGCGCCAAAGGCCAATTATGCCTCCGGCGAATACAAGAACGCGCCGAAGGTCTCCTTGCGCCCCGGCGATGAGGACGAGAAGGAGAACGCGAAGATTGTCGCGATCTACTATACGCTCGACGGACGGCAGGCGACGACTGAGTCGACCCTCTACACGGGGCCGATCCAGATACCCGCCGGCAGCTCGACGCTGCGCGCCATCGCGGTCTCCAGTAACGGCAAGATCAGCTATGAGATGCAGGTGACCTACAAGGTCGAGGGCAACCTCAAGCGCCGGTTCACCTCCTCGGATACGTTCAAGAACATGGAGCTCTATTCGACGGGCTACAAGACCTTCACCAAGGCCTGGGGCGCGCCGCAGAGCTATGAGCTGCTGCCCGAGGCGGAATGGTACAGCGAGGGTCTGGAGAGCTACGAGGCCGTCTACGACTGGGGAACGGCGCGCTTTGTCATCAAGACGGCGGGCGGCAGCCCCGTGCTCTACGCGCTTGACACGATTAGCACGAAGATGAGCGGCCCCCGGTCGACCAAGGTCGGCATGCGCGGCGAGGACGTCATGGCGCTGTTCCAGGATCTGGGCCATCCGCCGCTTGACGACGACGGAAACCGGCTGCTGTACAACTACAATTCGGCCAACACGATGTTCGGCACCTATCGCAGGGAGGCCGACGGCAGCTACGCGATCCACTATTACTATCCCATCGGGGACAAAAATGAGGTCTTTGTGGAGCTTTCGTATTTTCTCGACGGGGAGGGGAATGTCGCGCGCATCCTCTGGCAGCGGTATGTCTCCGAGGTGAATTGATATCCTCGCGCACCGGCTTGACAAAAGCCGGAAAACTCCATATAATATGTGCGTATATGGCTTGCGATGAAGAAGAGAGCAGATCAGACTCGCGCCCAAAGAGAGCCGGGCGAGGTGAAAGCCGGCGGCGAGGAGTAATCTGGCATGGCTTTGGAGCATCCGCGATGAATAAGCGCGGCGTCTGCCCTCGTTACGGGCTTCAAGGCGGGCGGCGCTGGCCGCTGGCGAAACAGGGTGGTACCACGATCAATCGTCCCTCGCAGAAGCGGGGGATGTTTTTTTAAGGAGAGGAAAGCATGAGCGAGAAACCGACGTTTTACATCACAACCCCGATCTACTATCCGAGCGACAACCTGCATATCGGCCACAGCTATACCTCCACGGCTGCGGACACGATGGCGCGCTTCAAGAAGCAGAGCGGCTATGACGTCTATTTCCTGACGGGCACGGACGAGCATGGCCAAAAGATCGAGCGCAAGGCGGAGGCGGCGGGCGTCACCCCGCAGAAATACGTCGACCACATCGTCGAGGGCATCAAGAAACTCTGGAAGCTGATGGACATCGAATACGACGATTTCATCCGCACGACGGACGAGCGCCACGTCAAGTCCGTTCAGAAGATCTTCAAGAAGCTGCACGACCAGGGCGACATCTATAAGAGCGAGTACGAGGGCTGGTACTGCACGCCCTGCGAGTCCTTCTGGACCGAGCTGCAGCTCAAGGACGGCTGCTGCCCCGACTGCGGCCGCCCGGTCGAGAAGACGCGCGAGGAGAGCTACTTCTTCCGCCTCTCCAAGTATCAGGATTGGCTGATCGACTACATCAAGACCCATCCGGACTTCATCCAGCCCTCCACGCGCACGGCGGAGATGCTCAACAACTTCCTGATCCCCGGCCTGCAGGATCTCTGCGTCTCGCGCACATCGATCAAGTGGGGCATCCCGGTCGATTTCGACCCGAAGCACACCGTCTATGTCTGGCTCGACGCGCTGACGAACTACATCAACGCGCTGGGCTACGGCTCCGACGACGATACGCTGTTTCAGAAGTACTGGCCGGCGGACATCCACCTCGTCGGCAAGGAGATTGTCCGCTTCCACACGATCATCTGGCCGATCATGCTGCATGCGCTCGGCCTGCCGCTGCCCAAGCAGGTCTTCGGCCATGGCTGGCTGGTCATCAACGGCGGCAAGATGAGCAAGTCGAAGGGCAACGTCGTCGATCCGGTCAAGCTCTGCGAGCGCTATTCGTCGGACGCGATCCGCTATTTCCTCATGCGCGAGGTGCCGTTCGGCTCCGACGGCGAATTCACCAACGAGGCGCTGATCAAGCGCATCAACGCGGATCTGGCCAACGATCTGGGCAACCTCGTCAGCCGCAGCGT
>SFFC01000162.1 GCA_004556985.1 Clostridiales bacterium
CACAGACCGCCGAGAAAGGGACGGAGAAAGGAAAGCGAGCATGGAGAAAGAGAAGATCACGGAGGCGGAACGCAGGGCGCTCGTCCGGGCGAGGACGCAAACGCTGCTTGTGCGCAGGCTCAGCGAACAGCTTCGCCGAGAATCGCCGGACGGCCTGCACAGCATTGTGCCGGACGGAATGCCCCGCGCGCGGGGCGGCATGGCGCACGGTCTGGATGCGCAGCTGGCCAAGCGCGAGGCCCTGCAGCGCATGGCGGCGAGGGAGAGCGCGCTGATGCGCGAATACGAAAGGGAGGCGCGCAGCGCGATGGACCGGATGGGGCCGGAGGATTACGCCTTCTGCGCGCTTTACTACCTGGCGGCGCTATCCATCAGCGAGGTGGCGGAGGCGCTTGACCGCAGTGAGCGGCAATGTTTGCGATACAAGCGGCGCATCGAGGGGGAGGAATGAGGACGGTTTGCGGCGTCTTAAAATGTCGCAAAGGGTCAGCTTGTCATACGCAATGCGATGTGGTAAGATACAATCACGAAAAAAAGAAAGACGGACGAAGGAACCGGAGAAAAAGAGGCAGAGGCTGCTCCCCAGGGGGGCGGCCTTTTGTTATGGAAAGCTTTCGCAAAGCGAGGGCGGTGCACACGAAGAGGCGGGAGGAACCCGCCTCTGTCGGCGATGCCGATGGCAGCATGCCGGTTTGATTGCCCGGGAAAGGAGGAAGGCCATGACCAGGGAGGAGCGAGAGGAGGCGCTGCGCGCCTACTTCGACGAAGGGGAGGAGGTGGCGGGAATCGCACAGAGGCTGGGCTGCACGCGGGGTGAGGTCGCGGAGGCGCTCTGCGACACGGAGGCGCTGGAGCCCTACCGAAGGCGGAGCGAGGCCGTCAAGCTGCGGGCGCAGATTCGCCTCAACGAGAGCGCGGAGCAGGCGGCGAGGATGCAGGCGGCGCTGCTGAACGGACGGGAGGAGGGGGACAACGTCACGCAGCGAGCGGCCAAGGACATCCTCGACCGGGCGGGCGTGCGCATGAAGAAGGAGGAGAAGGGGGAGATCACCATCCGGTTCCTCTCAGGCATGCCGGAGCTGGGGATGCCCAAGACGCAGGAGGGCGGAGATGACGATTGACATCGGCTACAAGCCGACGCGCAAGCAGGCGCTCTTTCACGCGAGCACGGCGGACGAGGTGCTCTACGGCGGGGCGGCAGGCGGCGGGAAGAGCTACGCGATCTGCTGGGACGCGTTCCTGCGATGCCTCAAATGGCCGGGGACGCACGCGTATCTGTTCCGCAGGAGCTATCCGGAGCTGGAGATGACGCTGGTGCGGACGATGCAGCGCATCGTGCCGGGGAGGCTGGGCAAATATGTCGCCAGCATGCACGAGATGCGCTTTGCCAACGGGAGCGTCGCGCACTTCTGCCACCTGCAGAACGAGGGAGAGGGGCTGCTCAAATACCAGGGCGCGGAGATTCACTGGCTGTACTTTGACGAGCTGACGCACTTCACGAAGCCTATGTACGACTACCTGCGCACGAGGCTGCGCGCGGAGAGGCGGCTGGGCATCACGCCCTGCGTCCGCGCGGCGAGCAACCCGGGCGGGCCGGGGCACGCCTGGGTGAAGGCGAGATTTGTGGACAGCACGGGCGCGGGGACGCGCTGCTGCGAGATGCCCGTGCGCAGCGACGTGCTGGGGAGCGTCAGCACGAGGCGGCTTGAGTACATCCCGGCGACGGTGACGGACAACCCGCACATCACGAAGGATTACGTCATCGAGCTGGAGCAGAAGCCGCGGGCGCTGCGGGACGCGCTGCTTTACGGCAAATGGGACGCCTTTGACGGGCAGGCGTTCCCGGAATTCACCGACGACCCGGCGCACTACGGGGACGGGCTTTACACGCACGTCATCCATCCGTTTGACATTCCGCTGCACTGGACGCGGGTGGCGAGCTTCGACCACGGTTACACGCGGCCGTTTTCGCTGGGCGTCTGGGCCATCGACGAGGAGGGGAGGGCCTACCGCTACAAGGAGCTCTACGGCTGCGTGCCGGGCGAGGCGAACACGGGGCTGATGCTCACGCCGGGGGAGATCGGGCGGCGGATCGGCGAGCTGCTGGAGCCGGAGCTGCGGGAGGGAATCCACGTGCAGGGGGTGGCTGACCCGGCGATCTGGGACAGGAGCAGAGGGATGAGCGTCGAGGAGCAGATCCGCAGCGCATTCAGCGGGCTGACCTTTCAAAAGGGGGACAACACGCGGCTGCCCGGAAAGATGCAGCTGCACGAGCGGTTCAAGTTTGACGAGGAGGGGCGGCCGATGCTCTACGTCTTTACAAATTGCAGGGACTTCATCCGCACGCTGCCCTCGCTCGTCTACGACGCGAGGCGGCCGGAGGACATCGACACGGCGGGCGAGGACCACATCTACGACGAGACGCGATACTTCCTCATGTCCCGGCCGATTGCGCCCAGGCCGAGAGGAAGGGAAGAGCGGCGGGTCTACAACCCGCTGGCATGAGCACACCAAACGAGAGAGAGGAAACGGAGGAAGCAGACATGGAGACGAAGAGATGGAAGACGGACGCGCCGCGCGGCGCGCAGATGCAGCCGCTGAGCGAGGCGGAGCGAGAGCTTCTGCACAGAGGCTACGAGCTGTTTGAGCGCTTTCGCAGCGGGCTGACGGAGGCGCACGACGAGATGCGCCGGGCGCGGATGATGCGCCAGCTGCGCCAGGACGAGCGGAGCGCGACGGCGCCTGTGGGCAACACGCTGGGGAGCTGCGTGGACAACGCGATCGCCGACCAGGTTGACAACCTGCCCGAGGCGCAGCTGCTGCCCGAGCGGGAGGAGACGGCGCGCAGCGCTGAGGAGATGAGCGACGTCGTCTCCTATGTGCTCTATCACGCC
>SFFC01000052.1 GCA_004556985.1 Clostridiales bacterium
CCGTCGAGCGCATGCAGCCTGGCGGTCAGCTTCTGGCCGCAGGCCTCCAGCTCGGCGGACACATGCCAGTATTCCTCGGGCTCAAAGGTCTCGATTTCCTGCTCGCGGTCGACGATCATCCGCGTGGCGACGGACTGCACGCGGCCCGCGGAGAGGCCCTTTCGGATCTTCACCCACAGCAGCGGGCTGATCTTGTAGCCCACCAGGCGGTCGAGCAGGCGGCGCGCCTGCTGCGCGTCCACCAGCTTCATGTTGATCGTCCGGGGCTCCTTGATGGCGCTCTTGACGGTCTTCTCCGTGATCTCGTTGAATTCGACGCGGCAGGCGCTCTGCGGGTCGATGCCCAGGATCGTCGCCAGATGCCAGGAAATGGCCTCGCCCTCGCGGTCCGGGTCGGTCGCGAGGATGACGGATTTGGCGCTCTTGGCCTCCTTGCGGATGCGCTCGAGCACCTCGCCGCGCCCGCGGATGGTGATATATTTCGGCTCAAAGCCGTTCTCGACGTCCACGCCCAGTTGGGATTTGGGCAAATCACGGACGTGGCCGTTGGAGGCCTCCACCTTGTACGTTCTGCCCAGGAATTTTGAAATGGTGCGCGCCTTGGCAGGCGACTCCACGATCACCAGCTTGTACGCCGGCTTATGACTGCTCAAATCGATTCCTCCGGTTTTGGCGGCCCTGCCGCCCTGAATTTCAAACGCAAAAAAGCATACCAGCCCTTCGCGCATCTGTCAAGGGCGGTTTTCAAATTCCGAAGAAGTTTCTTCTATATTACTGCTTTTTATTCGCCCTGCGCGGCGAGCGCATAGCGCAGCCCGGGCCGGCTTTCGACGTGCCCGTCCATCTCCATCATCGTCAGCAGCGCGCCCAGCTCCTGCGCGTCGATGCCGGTGCTTTCGCAGAGCGCGTCAAAATCCAGCTCGCCCGCTTGCAGCGCCGTCCACACGGCGCGCCCACCCTCGTCAAGCCCCTGCGGCATGGCTCTCGGGATGGCCGTTTCCGCCCCGGATTCCTCTGCGGGCGCGCCCTCCGCCGCGCGGTCATTCGCTCTGCCGCGCCTTTTCGGGGCAGCCTGCTCCGGCTGCCTCTGGGCAGCGGGCTCCGTCCGCATCTGCGGCGCCGGCTCGATGACCAGCGCGCGCAGCACATCCGCGCCGCAGGCGACCAGATGCGCGCCCTCTGCGATCAGGCTGTTGGGCAGGCAGGCCGTCGCGCAGTCCACATTGCCCGGCAGCGCGAAGATTTCGCGGCCCTCATCGAGCGCCTCACGCACGGTTCTCTGCGCGCCGCTGCGCTCGCCGCCCTCCGTGACGAGCACGCCCAGGGACATGCCCGCGATGATCCGGTTGCGCTCCAGGAACGTGTAGCGCCCAGGCGGCGTCCCCGGCGGGTATTCCGTCACGACGCTGCCGCCCTGCGCGAGGATCTCCTCCATCAGCGGCCGGTTCTCCGCGGGATAGAACCGGTCGAGCGCGCCGCCCAGCACAGCGACCGTCCGTCCCCGCGCATCCAGCGCGCCCCTGTGCGCCTGCGCGTCGATGCCCAGGGCCAGCCCGGAGACGACGCACACGCCCGATGCCGCCAGCTCCGCCGCAAGGGCCCTCGTCTGGCGCAGGCCGTAGGCGCTCGCACGGCGCGTGCCGACGACGGCGAAGGGAAACCTGTCCGACAGGTCGGCCCGCCCCAGGCAGAAGAGCAGGTGCGGCGGCCTGTGCGTCCCCAGCAGCATGGGCGGGTAGCCGGCCTCCCCGCGCGCCAGCAGGGAAACGCCCTCGCGCAAAAGCGCATCGAGCAGCTCCGGCGCGCGCTCCGCCGTCCGCCGCAGCGCGGCGACGCCCTGCGCGCCCAGCTCGGGGCCGTAGGCCGCCGGCTCGCCGACGACCGCCAGCGCGCTGCCCGCGCGCGAGAGCGCTGCCTCGCGCCTTTTGTAAAAGAGGCCCTGCGTCATGACCAGCAGCGCCATCGCCTCGGTTTCCGTCACGAAAGGGCCTCCTTTCCTTTAGCGGTCGAGCCAGAGATAGTTCATGAAGCCCGGCACCTGCTTCTCCCAGTCCGCCTCGCAGTGACGTCCGCCCTGCTGGCAGTAGACGCGCGTGTTCGCGCCGCGGCGCTCCAGACGCGCGGCGAGCTCCGTGTTGCGGCGCGTCATGTCGTCCCGGCTGTCGTTGCGCGGGTATTCCTTCGTGCCGCGCCCCTCCTCGGAGCCCCAGGCGAGGTACACCCGCGTGTCCGGGTCGATCCCGCAGGCGGCGATATCCTGTGCAAAATCCTCCATGCAGGGCGCGATGGTACTGGAAAGGCAGGCAGCCTTGGAGAACCAGCGGTTGTAGCGGATGACGGCATAGAGGCTCATGAGCCCGCCCATGCTCGCCCCGCCGATGGCCGTGCATTCCCTGAAGGGGATCGTCCTGTACTCGCTGTCGATCATCGGCTTGAGCTCCTCGATCATCCAGCGCAACGTCGCGTCGCCCGTGCCGTCGATCTCGCCCAGGAAGCCCTTGCGGAAGTGATACGGACAATACTCGACGAGGCGGTTGGATCCTTCATGGCTGCATTCGATGCCGACGATGATCATCCTCTTCTCCCAGCCCTGCATGAACTCGAGCAGCCCCCAGCTCTTGCCGTAGGTCGCGTCCGAATTGTAGAACAGGTTGTGGCCGTCGAAGAAGTACATCACCGGATAGCGCTCCTGCGTCTGTTCATAATCCTCCGGAAGCCAGATGTGCAGCGTGCGCGTTTGGTTGGCCGGCGTAAAGCATACGTCTCTCTTCAGGGTCAAAATGATCCCCCGCTTTCCTTCATACTGGGCCGCCGCGCGCAAAAGCGGCGCGCCGTCTTTGATTATATCGCGCTGCACGGAAATTGTAAACCGCTGCGCATTTTGGAAAAAACACGACACGCCCGCATCCGAATCGTCCCGCCGTTTCGATTTTTTTGGAGAAGCTCCAAAAAGAAAAAAGAAAATGAATTTATCTCTTCGCTATATTGCAATTTTATCCATTTTTTGATATTCTAGCCATGAAAAGAGAATCGATATGCGGTCTTTCCGCCGTCTTCTCAGCTTCAGGGCCGTTTCCCGGCCGGAAAGGAAGGATTCAAAGTGAAAAGAACGCTCTGTGCGCTGCTCGCGCTGACCCTTGTGCTCCTGTGCGGCGTTTCCCTCGCCGAAACAGACAAGGCTCATGCCGCCTCCCAGATCTACTACGACGTCTACTCCGCCGACTGGGCGACGCTCAACTACATGTATGATTCGAGCTACGAGTCCAGCGCCAACTTCATCGACACGCTCGTGGAGTACGACAACTACGGCATTCTGCAGCCCTGCCTGGCCGAGAGCTGGGAGTGCTCCGAGGACGGCCTGACCTGGACGTTCCACCTGCGTCCGGGCGTCAAGTGGATGACCGCCGATATGGAGGAATACGGCGCGGACGTCGTCGCGGACGACTTCGTCTACTCCGCCAGCCGCGTACTCGACGGCACGCTGGAGCAGGTCTCCAAGACCAGCGACATCCTCTACGTCATCAAGAACGCCGAGGCGTACTTCAACGGCGAATGCGAATGGGAGGACGTCGGCGTCAAGGCGCTTGATGATTACACCCTCCAGTACACGCTCGAGCAGCCGGTCGCCTACTTTGAGTCCATGCTCTCCTACGTCTGCTTCATGCCCTGCAACCGCGAATATGGCGAAATGATGGGCGAGGACTTCGGTACCGGCAACTACACCATCCTCTACTGCGGCGCCTTCATCCTGACGGACTGGGAGCCCAGCGCCCGCCGCGTCCTCAAGCGCAACCCGACCTACTGGGATGTCGAGGATATCCACATCGAGGAGATCAGCGAGACCTTCAACTCCGAGGCCTCCACGCTCAGCGCCGAGCTCTTCAAGCGCGGCGAAATCATGACCGCCTCCCTGACCGCCTCCGAGGCGCAGACCTGGCTTGACGATCCGGAGCTGTCCAAGATGCTGCGCCCGAGCCGCGCCGCCTTCAACTACTCCTACTGGTATGCCTTCAACTACTACATCAAGGGCGCGGACGGCAGCTACAACTATCCGGCGGAATACGACCCGGAGAACTACTTCCTCGCCGCGCAGAACAAGAACTTCCGCAAGTCCCTCTTCCACGGTCTCGACCGCGTCGCGGCCATGATGACCAAGGTCTCCGACGAGGAATCCGCCCGCAGCCTGATGATCAACACGATCACGCCTCCGGGCTTCGCGACCGGCGCCGGCGAATACACGCAGACCGGCAGCCTCGCCGCCATCTCCAACACCGATTCCTTTGACAGCGAGCTCGCTCTCGAGTACAAGGCCAAGGCCGTCGAGGAGCTGACCGCCGCGGGCGTGACCTTCCCGGTCAAGCTCTACATGCCCTACAACACCGGCAACGCTTCCCTCACCCAGCGCGCGCAGGTCGTCGAGCAGCAGCTCGAAAAGCTGCTGGGCAGCGACTACATCGACATCATCATCGACGGCTACTCCGACGACGACTACCTGAACACCACCCGCCGCGCCGGCAACTACTCCTTCATGGAGGTCTACTGGGGCCCGGATTACGCCGATCCTTACACCTTCACCGATCCGTTCCGCGTCTCCCAGAAGTACGCCTACATCTTCATGGGCAACGGTCTGGGCGTCCCGGCGACCGAGGATACCCCCGGCGCCAGGCAGGATCGCGTCGGCGGCTGGTGGACCGACCTGGTCTACGACGAGATGGTCGAGCCGGCCTTCTCCGAGCAGGATCTTTCCAAGCGCTACGCGATTCTCGCCGAGGCTGAGGCGTGGCTGATCGACGAGGCCTACGTCATCCCGTTCTGCATGGACGGCGGCGGCTATGTCGCCAGCTACCTCAACCCGTTCGAGTCCCAGCGCGCGCCCTTCGGCGCCTCTGAGAGCCGCTACAAGTATCAGTGGATCTACGAAAGCCCGTTCGGCATGGATGACTACGCCGAGCTGCTGACCGAGTGGGAAGCCGAGCGCGACGCGCGCCTGGCGGCTCTTGAGTAATTCCTCCTTTCCGGGAGCAGGACGCGCTGCACGTCCTGCTCCCCCTTCCCATTTTTGATCCGCCCCCATCGAACAGCGCCTGAACGCAAAAAGACGCTCTTCGATGGCGGCGACTCACAAAGGAGTGTGTACGGCTTGCTCAAATACATCGTCAAGCGTCTGGCCACTGCGCTGGTCTCCATGTTCATCGTCATCACGGTCGTCTTTCTGCTGATGCGCCTGATGCCGGTGGAGGGCTACTTCGGCGGGCGCGCGGATTCCATGACCGAGGCAAACAAACAGAAGATTCTGGAGAACCTGGGTCTGCTCGATCCCTGGTACAAGCAGCTCGCCGGCTTCTACGGCGACCTGGCGCATCTGGACTTCGGCCGCTCCGTGACGCTGCAGCCCAAGACGCCGGTCACGAAGATTCTCGCCAAAAAGATGCCCTATTCCATCGGCTTTGGCCTGGGCGCCATCACGATCTCGCTGGTGCTGGGCTGCTCGCTGGGCGTGCTCATGGCCCGCAGGCCACACGGCCTCTGGGACAAGCTCGGCACGGGCTACATCGTCTTCATCAACGCCGTGCCGCCGATCGTCTACTACCTGATGATCCAGATCTCCGTCACGGCGTCGACCCCCTTGCCCATGCTCTTCAACACCGCCAAGCCGGAGAGCTACGTCCTCCCGCTGGTCTGCATGGCGCTGGGCCCGACGGCCAACTACGCCATGTGGATCCGCCGCTACATGGTCGACGAGCTCAACCGCGACTACATCAAGCTCGCGCGCGCCAAGGGCATGCCCAACAACAAAATCATGCTGCGCCACGTCGTGCGCAACGCGTTCATCCCGCTGGCGCAGTACCTGCCCAGCACGATCCTCTTCACGATCTCCGGCTCAATCTACGTCGAGGCGCTCTTCTCCATTCCCGGCATGGGCGGCCTGCTGATCACGGCGATTCAGAAGCAGGACAACCCGGTCGTGCAGGCGGTCGTGCTGCTCTACGCGGTCATGGGCGTGTTCGGATTGCTGCTGGGCGATCTCGCGATGGCGATCTGCGACCCGCGCATCAGCCTTGACAAGAAGGGAGGCAGCCGCTGATGGCTTTCTTCAGAAAAAAGAGCGCGGCGGACGCCGCTTCCTCTGTCTCGATGTTTGACACCTATCCCGACAAGCTGCCCGACGAGCTCTTTGAGCGCGCCGAGTATGACGCCGCCGCCGGCGAAAACGGCGGCTACTCGAATTACTCCTACTGGGGCTCGACGCTGCGCGCCTTCCGCAAGAACAAAACGGCGATGTTCTTCCTCTGGCTGCTGATCATCCTGCTGGCGTTTACGTTCATTCAGCCGCTGCTGCCCGGCCAGCGCGACCCCAACGTCATCAACAACGACCCTGCAACGGGCTTCATGCTCAAAAACCAGCCGCCGTCCCCGACCTTCTGGTTCGGTACCAACGCCATCGGCCAGGACCTGTGGGCCAGGCTCTGGAGCGGCACGCGCACTTCTCTGTTCATCGGCGTGGTCGTCGCCTTCTTTGAGGCGCTCATCGGCATCATCATGGGCGCGATCTGGGGCTATGTGCGCCGGCTCGACCGCCTGTTCACCGAGATCTACAACGTCATCGACAACATCCCGACGACCATCATCCGCATGCTCTTCGCCTACATGATGCGCCCGTCGCTCTTCACCGTCACCTTCGTCATGTGCCTGACCGGCTGGTTCTCGATGGCCCGCTTCATCCGCAACCAGATCGTCATCATCCGCGACCGCGAATACAACCTCGCCTCGCGCTGCCTGGGCACGAGCACGCCCCGCATCATCACCCGCAATCTGCTGCCCTACATGGTCTCGGTCATCATGCTGCGCATGGCGCTGGCCGTGCCAGGCGCCATCGGCACCGAGGTCTTCCTGACCTACATCGGCCTGGGCCTGCCGGTCACGATCCCCTCGCTGGGCAACCTCATCAACGAAGGCAAGCAGGTCATGCTCAACCCCGCGCTGGTCTACCAGCTCTACTTCCCAGCCATCGTCATTTCGATCATCACCGTCGCGTTCTACATGATCGGCAACGCGTTCTCCGACGCCGCCGACCCGAAGAACCACATCGAGTAAGGAGGGCTGCATCATGGAAAACGACGTTGTGCTCTCCGTGCGCGACCTGGTCGTCCGCTTCACGCTGCGCGGCCAGACGCTGACCGCCGTTCGCGGCGCCTCCATCGACCTGCACCGCGGCGAGAGCCTCGCCATCGTCGGCGAGAGCGGCTCCGGCAAGAGCGTCTTCACCAAGTCCTTCATGGGCATGCTCGACAACAACGGCCGCATCGACGGCGGCAGCATCCTCTTTGACGGCGAGGACATCGCCCAATACAAAACCGAAAAGGAATGGCTCCGCGTGCGCGGCAAGCGCATCGCGATGGTCTTCCAGGACCCGATGACGGCCCTCTCCCCGCTGATGCCCGTGGGCAAGCAGATCGCCGAGACGCTCGCGCTGCATCAGGGCCTGCGCGGCAAGGCGGCCAGAGCGCGCGCGATCGAAATCCTGCGTGACGTCGGCATCACCGACCCGGAGCGCCGCTACAAGCAGTATCCGCACGAGTTCTCCGGCGGCATGCGTCAGCGCGTCGTCATCGCCATCGCCGTCGCCTGCAACCCGGAGATACTGATCTGCGACGAGCCGACGACCGCGCTCGACGTCACGATTCAGGCGCAGATTCTCGGCCTGCTGCGCGACCTGCAAAGCCGCTATGGCCTCACGCTCATCTACATCACGCACGATCTGGGCGTCGTCGCCAGCGTCGCCGACCGCATCGCCGTCATGTACGCCGGCGATATCGTCGAGATCGGCAAGAGCGAGGAGATCTTCTACGACGCGCGCCATCCCTATACCTGGGCGCTGCTCTCCTCCCTGCCCCAGCTCGGCGAGCGCGGCGAGGATCTCTTCGCCATCGCCGGCACACCGCCCAACCTCTTCAAGCCCATCCGCGGCGACGCCTTCGCCCCGCGCAACCCCTATGCGCTCAAGATCGACTATGAATACCGGCCGCCCTATTTCGATGTCTCGCCCACGCACAAGGCGCGGACGTGGCTGCTCGACCCGCGCGCGCCGAAGGTCGAGCGTCCCGAAATCCTCGGCCGAATCCGCGAGATGGGAGGGCTGATCCATGACTGATTCCCGCAGCGAAGCGCTCTGCGACGCGCTCCGCCCCGCGATGAGCGAGACGCTCGACGCCTCCATGAAGGAGACGCTGGTCAGCGTCCGCAATCTCGGCGTGACCTTCGGCCGCGGCCGCAGGGCGTTTCAGGCCGTGCGCGGCGTCAGCTTCGACATCCGGCGCGGTGAGACCTTCGGCGTCGTCGGCGAGAGCGGCTCCGGCAAGACGACCATCGGCCGCGCGATCATGCGCATCCAGCCCGTCTCCTCGGGCGAAATCCTCTACCTCGGCCAGCGCATCAGCGGCAGCATCCCGCGCGCGCTCGACCGGGAGATGACCCGCAAAATCCAGATGATTTTCCAGGACCCGATGGCCTCGCTCAACGAGCGCGCCAAGGTCGAATACATCGTCGCCGAGGGCCTGTACAGCAAGGGCACGCGCGCCAGCAAGGAATACATCCACGAGGCCGTCTCCCGCGCGCTCGAGGATGTCGGCCTGCTGCCGGAGTTTTCCAGCCGCTTCCCGCATGAGTTCTCCGGCGGCCAGCGCCAACGCATCGGCATCGCCCGCGCACTGATCATGCAGCCGGAGTTCATCATCGCCGATGAGCCGATCTCTGCGCTGGATGTCTCCATCCGCGCGCAGGTGCTCAACCTGCTCTCCAAGCTCCAGAGGGAGCGCGGGCTGACCTATCTGTTCATCTCGCACGACCTTTCCGTCATGCGCTTCATCTGCGACCGCATCGCCGTCGTCCACCTGGGCAAGATCGTCGAGCTGGCCGACACGGAGACGCTCTACCGCCATCCTCTGCATCCCTACACCCGCGCGCTGCTCTCCGCCGTGCCGATGCCCAATCCCGAGCTCGAGCGCAGCAAGAAGCTGCTCGTCTACGATCCGTCGGTGCACGATTATTCAAGCGAGCTGCCCGAGTTCGTGGAGATTGAGCCGGGCCATTCCGTCTACGGCAACCGGCCCGAGCTCGACGGCTACCGCGAGAAGCTCGCCCGGCTCCGGGATTGATCCCGCCCAATCACAATGTCCAACAAGGTCAGACATTTTCCGGTCTGACCTTCTTTCGTTATGGAAATCCATCCGCAAAGCTTCGGCCTCGGGCACAAAGCAGCGGAGCTTGCAAACCCTCGTCGAAGATGCCGCCGGCAGCATGCCGGTTTTATGCAACCGCCGCCGCCGCGAGCACGCCCGCCGCATAGGCCGCCATCGCGACCGGCACGGCGTAGCGCCCGCGCCTGACGCCCGCCGCACCCAGATACAGCGCACCCGTGAAGAAGACCGTCTCGCTCGCCCCGCAGATCACGCAGACCATCCGACCGGCCCGGCTGTCCGCGCCGACGAGCGCCAGTGTCTCCCCGGCTGCCGCCAGCGCGGCGGAGGCCGACAGCGGGCGCAGCAGCACGACGCCGATGACCTCTGCCGGCAGCCCGAGGCGCGTGAGCAGCGGCGCAAGCGCGCGCGTGAGCACCTCCATCAGCCCGGTCTGCCGCCAGAGCGCCGTCACCGTCAGGATCGCCGCCAGATACGGCGCCATGCCCGCCAGCGTCAGGAGCCCCTCCTTCGCCCCGCGCACAAACGCCGTGTAGACATCGACATGCCTGCGCAGCGCCGCCAGCACGGCCCCGACGAGCAGCGCGGGCAGAATCAGCGAGGACATGCGCGCGCTCCCCCTCCCCGCCCGGCAAGCAGTAAGCACAGCACGACGCCGGAGGCCGTCGACACCGATGTCGCCAGCAGCGTCGGCAGGACGATGTCCGCCGGATGCGCCGCGCCCGCCTGGGCGCGCAGCGCGATCATTGTCGTGGGCAGCAGCTGCACGCTTGACGTGTTGACGACCAGGAAGAGGATCATCGCGTCGCTTGCCCTCCCCTCCCCGTTTCCTGCCATCGTCTTCATCGCCGAGAGGCCCGCCGGCGTGGCCGCGCCGCCCATGCCCAGCATGTTCGCGGCGAAGTTCATGCAGATGTCGCCCAGCGCGCGCTCCTCCCCCGGCGCAAACGGAAACAGCCGCCGCAGCGGCCGCTCCATCGCCCCGGCCAGCGCCTGCGCCGCGCCGCTCTCGCGCAGCACCTCCAGCAGCCCGCCGAAGAACGCATACGCCCCCGCCAGCGAGAGGCAGAGCGTCACCGCCTCTCCCGCGCCGCAAAGCAGCGCCTGCTGCGCCGCTTCCGCCTGCCCCGTCGCCGCAGCGCAGAGCAGCCCGATGAGCAGCATGCCGCAGAAGACCGCGTTCATCCCATCACCCCGGCCAGCGTATGCGTCCGGGCGCAAAAAAAGAAGGCCCGCCCGCAGCGGGGCTTCCGCCCACTGCCGGGTCGCCTTCTCCATCGGGCAGCCTGCGCCGTCGGGCGCGCATCTTTTTCATGCCGTTTCCGCCTCAAGCGGCAGCAGGATGTGCGCCGTCACGCCGCCCGCCTCGTTTTCCGTATAGGACAGGCCGTATTCCCGCCCGCAGAGCAGCTTGATCCGCTTTTGCACATTCAGAATGCCGATGCTGTTGCCGCTGAGCCTGGCAGGCTGCTTGGCATACGTCATCAGCAGCTGGTCGATGGCAGCTTTCTTGCCCTCCGCAAAGCCGCTGCCGGTGTCGCTGACCTGGATTTCCAAGCGGTTCTCCGGCGTTCTTCGGGCCGAGATGCGCACCTCGCCCCGATAGCCCCTGTTTTTGAGGCCATGCAGCAGGCTGTTCTCCACGATGGGCTGCAAAATGAAGTTCGGCACCAGCGCGCCGCCCAGATCGGGGTCAACGTCATACTCGCACTGCAGCTCCGGATAGCGGTAGCACATCAGCTCCATGTAGGCCTCCAGCAGCTCCATCTCATCGTCCAGCGTGACCAGGGAGCGGTCCACCTTGACGCTCAGCCGGAAGAAATCCACCAGCCGCATGAGCAGGTCGGCCACCTTCTTGTCGCCGTTCAGCTGGGCCTGGATGCGGATGGTGTCGAGCGTGTTGTACAGAAAATGGGGGTTCACCTGGCTCTTCAGGTACAGCATGGACATCTTCTGCTCCGTCAGCTCAGCGCGAAGGATGTCGGGGTTTTCCAGCGTCAGATAGAACGACAGCGTCATCAGCGTGATGCCCATGCCGCTGATGAGCCAGGTATGGTTCAGTCCCTGCAGGGCGCAAACCGTCACCTCGATAAGCAGTGCCGAGCCGATGGCACGCTTCTTTTTCTGGTCGATCTGCCGCCAGTTGACGGCCAGAAGCCCGGCGCACAGCAGCAGATAAAAGGCGACGCCGCAGTAGGGCACGAGCATGTACGGTCCGGAGGAATAGTTGCCCTCCGCGGTCACCGTATAGGAGATCGGCAGCAGAAAATTGCCCAGCTCCGCCAACGCCAGAAACACCTTGGCCGGCCCGTCCAGTCGCCGGGGCTTGCCCGTCTCCTCCTCCACCAGAATGGCGATGTACTGATAAAAAAGAAAGATCACCAGCACCATGCTGCCCAGAAACAGCCGGTGAACGGCGTCGTTGAGCAGCTGCGGCACGGCATGAAGGTGATTCACCGTGTAGACAGTGATGCCGTCCAGCAGAAGATGCACAAGCACAGTGACCAGCAGCACGGCAAAGGTTCTGTGCAGCGTCGTGCGCTCCTTGTCGGCCGAAAAATACATATACGCCACAAAGGCCAGCACCAGAAACAGCGCGATTTCCATCCGCAGCATGGTCATCCCCCCTGATCCCTATTGTAATGCCTCCGCCCTGTTCTGAACAGGTGGAAATTGAAAAGAGATCGTCCGTTTTTCCGGAGCCTTGTTCCTGCCCTCACGCCGTCTTTCCCTCATGCCTCGTCATCGGCTTCGCCGCGGTTTTCCCGCCTGATGCAGGTGCCGATGGCCAGCCCGATCAGCATGCCCAGCGCGAGCCCCATGCCGCTGTTGTTGGCAAAGCAGATCTCGAAGCCAACCCCCAGCACGATGCCCAGGCTCATCCCCTCGGCGCCGCAATCGGCAGCCTGCTTTTCCCTCTTTTTCAGCTCGGCCCTGATGGTGAACAGCACGGCATACAGCAGCCCGATCGTGATCCACGGCAGCGCCGCGCGAAGAAAATCCAATACCGCGTTCATACGTCTCCCTTCCTGATCAGCAGCGCTCAAAGCTGCCCGTCCGGCATCGCACATTGACGCAGGACCTGTGCGTCACACCCAGCAGCCGGTCCATCTCCGCCGCGACGGAGGCATAGCGCCCCCTGGTGTGGTGGACCAGCACATAATCAACCTCCCGAATTTTCCCGGCGGCCTGCCGGCAGAATTCCCGCACGGGGGAAGCCAAAGAAAATACCCAGATCGGGGTGCAGAGGGTCACATGGTCATAGGCGGACAAATCCGGTGTGACCGGCATGATCGGCATCGGCCAGCGGTGCATGGCAAACCGCCCGCACCACCAGAAGCCCGCTGTGCCCCCGGTTCGCTCGGCGGCCTTGATTTCATAGATCTGCGCCCCGGTGCGGTTTGCCGCTTCATAGGCCTGCTTTTTCACATATCCCATCCGAGAGAAGAAGAACAGCAGCCAGCGTCCGGCAAGCTGCGCCCTTGTGCGCTTTGTCCTGTGAGCTCGTCCAGCAGTTCGTTTCATGAATTTCATCCTCTTCGTTCTCTCCTTGCAAAAGGTTGCCCTTTACGGTCAGCCTCCGGGAACGGCGCCCGCAGCATGCGCTCCCGCAGCGGCTTTCGCCTCGTCATGTCGGCTGTCTTCCTGCGGCGCTTGGGGGCTTTGTTCCCGTCCGCCTCTGTATTGTACAGGAATCATTCCGCTGTATATAGGGGACTTTTGCATCTGTATGTGTCCATTTTATAGGCGTTTACACAGGAGTCCCCCGGGAAGGGCCTTCCGGGTCAGTCGGGATACCGTTGCGGCGCATAGCAGCGGCCTGAAGACCGAGGTGCTGCTCCGATTCATCAAAAAGCCGCGGTTCCCGGCCAGGAGATGGTCGGGAACCGCGACTTTTTCTGTATCGGGGGATGTCCGGGCGCCTGCAGCAAAGCAAAACCGGGCCTACACCTTCTTCACGGCGAGCATTTTGTAGGTCTGCGCGATGACCACGGCGGCGATGACGAACGTCAGGAGATCGGAGACCGGCATCGAGTAGAGCACGCCGTCAAGGCCGAAGAAGCGCGGCAGCAGCAGCGCGAAGCCCACGCCGAAGACGACCTCACGGATCATCGAGATGATCGTCGAAGCCAGTGCGCGGCCGACGGACTGCAGATAAATGAACGTGCCCTTGTTGACGGTGGCCAGCGGCATCATGCACAGGTAGATGCGGAAGGACTTGACCGCGAACTGCGTGTAGTAGATGCTCTCGTTCGCCGCGCCGAAGAGCGCGATGAGCTGCCCCGGCATCAGCTCGACAATCATCAGCGCCACGACGCCGACGGCCGCCTCACAGGCCAGCAGGCGCGTGAAGAGCGCGCGCACGCGATCCTTCCGGTTCGCGCCGACGTTGTAGCCGACGACCGGGATGCAGCCAGCCGCCAGGCCGACGGCGATGGAGATGACGATCTGGAAGAACTTCATGACGATGCCGACCACGGCCATCGGGATCTGGGCGTATTCCGCCTGGCTGAAGATGGTGTCCAGCGCGCCGTAGGTGCGGATCATGTTGTTGATGGCCGCCATCGCGGCCACCAGGGAGATCTGGGAGAGGAAGCTCGTCATGCCCAGCGCGAGATAGCGCCTGGCCAGCTTGAGATGCGGCGCAAAGCTCGCGCACTCCAGCTTCACGGCCTTCATGTGGCACAGATACCAGATCGCCAGCACAGCCGTGAGCACCTGCCCCAGCACTGTCGCCACGGCCGCGCCCATCATGCCCCACTTGAACACGAAGATGAAGATCGGATCGAGCACGATGTTCACCGCCGCGCCCGCCAGCGTGGAGGCCATCGCGAAGCGCGGGCTGCCGTCCGAGCGAATGATCGGGTTCATCGCCTGGCCGAACATGTAGAATGGAATGCCCACCGTGATAAAGAAGAAATACTCCTTGGAATGGTGGAAGGTCTCCTCGTTGACGCGGCCGCCGAACGCCGTCACGATCTGATCTGAGAAGAGCAGATAGACCGCCGTCACGATGAGGCTCGCCGCGATGCTGAGCACCACGGCGCTGCCGATGCTCCTGTGCGCGTCCTGCTTTCTGCCCGCGCCCAGGCTGATGGAGACGAACGCGCAGCAGCCGTCGCCGATCATCACGGCCAGCGCCAGCGCCACGACCGTCAGCGGGAAGACGACCGTATTGGCTGCGTTGCCGTAGGAGCCCAGATACGACGCGTTGGAAATGAACAGCTGATCGACGATGTTGTACAGCGCGGCGACCAGCAGCGAGATGATGCAGGGCAGCGAGTAGCGCATCATCAGCTTGCCGACGGGCAGCGTCTCCAGCTCGCGCTGGGCGCTGTGGCCCTCTTTGTTTTGTACCATTCTGATCCTCCTTCAAGCATCCAAAAAAGCGCGCTGCCCCAAGCCGGATTTACGCCCAAGGCAACACGCTTTTGAATTGATTGTTCGGGGCTCTGCGCCCAACAGGAATGATTATAAGAAAGAAACCGAATGCTGTCAAAAGCAAAAGTGAATCAATCGAGACGAATCCCTTTGTGAGCTTTCGCCTTTTTCGCCTTTTGTTATGACATTCCCCCCTGCAAGGCAGCGGCCTCGGGCACGGAGCCGGTGGATTTACGGCGTTTTGTCGGAATTGCCACCGGCATCATGCCGGTTTGTTATGATATTTCCCCTGCAAGGCAGCGGCCTCGGGCGCAGAGCCGGTAGACTTACGGCGTTTTGTCGGAATTGCCACCGGCATCATGCCGGTTTGTTATGATATTTCCCCTGCAAGGCAGCGGCCTCGGGCGCAGAGCCGGTGGACTTCAGCTCCCGCAGATGCGCGCGCGCGAAGGCTATCGCCTCCCGCGCAATCTCCGGCGGCAGGCCGTAGGCCGGGATGTTCTTGAGCTCGCTCAGGGCGATCTGCCCGACGCGCTTTTGCAGCGCCCGCTTCGCCGCCCCGGGAGGCAGCGTCCTGCCCAGCGCGTCCAGCCGCCGGCAGACCTCCAGATAGCTTGCGCACCACCGGCTGCTTCGGGCAAACGAGGTCATGATACTCCCCGCGCGCTGGCGGTAGCGCAGGATCACCCGCTCGCTCGCCGCCGCGCGCGCCGCCGACAACAGCGCCGGCGCCTGGAAGAGCTCGTCCTCAAAGAGCAGCCCCTCCGCCATCCGCAGCCCTCTCTCCAGCAGGAACGCGCGCCGGTAGACGCATTGCCAGACCATCGGCTCATAGACGCCCGCGCGGCATTGCGCCGCAAAGAGCGCGCCGCCGCCCGTGCAGGCCGTTGCGGCGATCGCGGGGCCGGGCGTCTCCCTGCCCGTCCCATCGTCAAAGAAGACGAAGCGCCCCTTCGCCACGTCCAGCCCCTCCCGGGCCGCCTCGCGCGCCAGCGCCAGCAGCGCCTCCGGCACGGGCTCGTCGTCGCTGTCCAGGAAGTAGACATAATCGCCCTTTGCCGCATCCAGCCCCGTGTTGCGCGCGGCGGAGAGGCCGCCGTTCTGCGTCCGGCGGATCAGCCGGGCCTGGGCATGCGTCTGCACAAACCGCTCCGCGATCGCCGCGGAGCCGTCCGTTCCGCAGTCGTCCACGAGCAGCAGCTCGCATTCCTCCTTCGGGAGCAGGGCCGCGCGCGAAAGGCACGCGTCCAGATACGCCTCCACCTGATAGATCGGGATCACAACGCTGAGCAGCATCCCATCTCCTCCGAATTCTCGCCCCTTGCGTAACGCTCTGTTTTATGCGATAATAAACTGACAACCAGCTTTACGGCCTGAACGCCGCCTGTTCAGGCCTATTATACCATGGTTTGTCACAGGAGGAAAGACCGGGATGATCAGCGTCGTCGTCATCGGGAAGAATGAAGGTCCCCGCCTGAGCGCCTGCCTTACGAGCATTCAAAGCGCCCTGCGCGTGCTGGAGCACGAAATCCTCTACGTCGACTCCTGCTCGGTGGACGACAGCCTGAAGCGCGCCAGAGCCTGCGGCGCGCGCTGCTTTCTGCTGGCCGAGCCGCAGACGACCGCCGGTCTGGGCCGCTTCGTCGGCGCGAAGGAGGCGCGCGGGGAATACCTGCTCTTTCTGGACGGCGATATGCAGCTGCAGCCCGGCTTCTGCGAGAAGGCGCTGATGCGGATGGCTGCGACCGGCTGCGACGGCGTCTGCGGCATCCGCGAGGACGTCTACCTGCGCGGGGGCGAGGTCATCGGCCGCAATCCCAACTACTTCCGCTGCTCAAGCGAGCGCGTCTGCCCGGAATTCGGCGGCGCGCTGATGATCACAGCCGACGCTCTCGCCTGCTGCGGCGGCTGGTCGCCGGATACCGTCGCTTGCGAGGAGGCCGAGCTGCACGCCCGGCTGCGGGATGCCGGCTGCCGGATTCTCGAGATTCCCGTCCCGATGATCGTCCACACGGACGCCGTGCGGGACAACCGCGGCCTCCTCTCCACCTGCTTTTCCCGCCGCCGGCTGGGCGAGGGGCAGGCGCTGCGCTGCGCGATGGCGCTTGGCAAGGGCGGCTGCTACATCCGCTATGAGCGCGAGAAGTTCTTCTTCTGCGCGCTCGACTGGCTCTGCGTGCTGCTGATTTTGCTGCTTCGCATCCGGGGGCTGGCGGCCGCCTGCTTCCTTCAGGCCGCGCAGCTGGGCCTGCTTCTGGCCCGAAACCGCCCCCGCGCGTTTGTCTCCGCCAAGCTCTTCTTCTTTGCCCTTCCGCTCGGTCTGATCACCTATCGGGAGCGCAGTCGCGCCTATGCCGAAATCTGATGCCGACCGCGCCGCCGAGAAAAACCGCCGGATTGAGGGATCGAAAGAATGGATGATGCCATGATTTCTATCAGCTTTATCGTTGTGGCCTACAACGCCGCCGACAGCCTGCCGCTGCTGCTTGGCGACCTGTGCGCACAGACGCTGCCCGCCGGGCAGATCGAGGCGCTGCTGGTGGACAGCGCCTCCACGGACGGCACGCGCGCGGTCATGACCGCCTTTGCCCAGGACGCGCCCTTTTCCGTCCGCGTGCTCGACAACCCGAAGCGCTGGCTCGCCAGCGGGATCAACGTCGCGCTCGCCGCGGCCACGGGCGACGCCATCATCCGCCTCGATGCCCACGCGCGCATCCCGAAGGACTTCCTTCAAAAGAACCTGGCCGCGCTCAGCCGCGGCGAAGACATCGTCGGCGGCTGCGTCTCCGGCGCCGACATCCGCACCCCCTGGGAGGGCGTCATGCGCGCGCTGGATACCTCCCGCTTCGGCGGCGGCGCGGCGCCCTTCCGCAACGGCGGCGAGGCGCGCTACGTCGACACGCTGGCCTACGCGCTCTACCGGCGCGAGGTCTACGACCGCGTCGGCCTCTACGACGAGCGCCTTCGCCGCACGGAGGACAACGAGATGCATTACCGGATGCGTCAGGCCGGCTACCGCTTCTACTTCTCCCCGGATATCGTCTCTTACCATGCCGCGCGACCCACGCTGCGCGGGCAGCTCCGCCAGAAATGGGGCAACGGCTACTGGATCGGGCGGACGATGCACATTCAGCCGCACTGCTTCGCCCTGCGCCATCTGATTCCCGCCGCTTTCGTGCTCATGCTGCTTTGCGGGCTGCTGCTCTTGCCCGTCTGCGCCTGGCCGCTTGCGCTTCTGCTCCTCGCCTATGCCGTCTGCGACCTGCTCTTCAGCGTGCAGGCCGCCCTGCGCCAGCGGAAGGGCCGTCTGCCCGCGCTGCTCCTGCTGCCATTCCTCTTCCCCGCCATCCACATCGTCTACGGCGCGGGCACGCTGCTCGGGCTGCTCACGCCGGGCGCAAAGGAGGCCTCTCCCCATGCTTGAATGGATCCGGGAGATCACCGACTTCATCTTCCTGGAGGACGCACCGCGACCTGCGGACGTGATCTTCATCCCCGGCAACGGCCACGCCGAGCCGAGCGAGCTGGCGGCGCGCCTGTACGCGCAGGGCCTGGCGCCCTGGGTGCTCCCCTCCGGGCGATACGCCATCGGCCGGGGCGAATTCGCCGGGCAGATTTCGGGCGCGCAGACCTACGAGGGCCGCTATGAGACGGAATGGGCATTCATGCGGCACGTGCTGCTGCAAAACGGCGTTCCGGACACGGCCATCCTGCGCGAGGACGAGGCGACCTACACCTACCAGAACGCGATCTTCTCGCGCCGCCGCACGGACGCGGCGCAGCTGACCATCTGCCGCGCGCTGCTGTGCTGCATGCCCCAGCACGCCCGCCGTGCGAAGATGTACTACCAGACGCTCTATCCCGACGCGGAGCTGCTGCTCTGCCCCGCTCCGGGCACGCCCGTCACGCGGGAAACCTGGATGCACGAGCCAGAGGGCATCGACGCGGTGCTCGGCGAGCTCGAGCGCTGCGGCGGCCAGTTCCACGACATCCTCAAAGAGCTCATGCTCTGACGATTCTGTCAAAATTTTACGAAAAC
>SFFC01000163.1 GCA_004556985.1 Clostridiales bacterium
TTCTTCGCAAAATTTGTCGCCGAATGGTTGACGAACATGCGTTCCCGTGCTAGAATGATTTCGTCGCCAAACGAGTGACACATTCGGCTGGATGTGCCGGATGATCCGCATAAAGTGGAGGATAGATGCCAAAAATACCGGATTATTTTTCATAAATGGAAAATAATAGCAAGAAAATCACTTGAATAACGGAAATTGTGGATGAATGAAATCGCCCAAACGAATACTCAATCTCGGGAGGAAAGGGGACGGATCATGGAAGCGATCGCAAGAAAGACGGATGAGGCGAACGACAGGCGGATGGAAGAACTGGAGCGGCGCGTGTTTGAGCTCGAGGAGCGCGCGCGTCAGGCCCTTTCCGAGGGCGAGAAGGCCCGAAGCGACAAGGAAAAGGAGCTGCTAGTGCGCTACGGCGAATACGTGGACAAGACGGTCGCCTCCAGAATCCTTGGCGTCACCCGGGTGACGGTGTACGCGATGCTCGCCGACGGCAGGATTTTGGGCGCGTGCGAGGGGCGGCGCGTGGACGTGCGCAGCATCGCGCGGTATCTGACAACCCGGCAGCCCAGCGCGCAGACGCGCGCCCGGCGGGCGGAGAAGGCCCGGGAGACCGGGAAGGACGAAGGAGAAAAGACGGAGGAGAACAGTCATGAGTGCGCTTGAAATGTGTCTGATGGTCGGCCTGGGGCTGCCGATTGTGGTGCTGAGCTTTGCGTTTGTCGTCTGCGCCGGGGTGATGCAGCTGCGGGAGGAGCAGGCGGCACAGAAATAAAGGACGCCCGGGCAGCTGCCCGGGCGTCCTTGTATGGTGCGGGATGTTTGGCTGCGGCAGCGGCGGCTCAGAGGATGGCGCCGTTGCTCTCCATGACGCGCTTGTACCAGCGTGCCGAATCCTTGACGATACGCTCCTGCGTCGCATAGTCGACGTAGACCAGACCGAAGCGCTCGGTATAGCCGTAGGCCCACTCGAAGTTGTCCATCAGCGACCAGGCGAGATAGCCGATGGCGTCCACGCCGTCCTCTGCTGCGCGCTTGAAGGCGAGCAGATAGCGGTGCATGTAGTCCTGGCGCTGCGGATCGTGCACCTGGCCGTCGAGGGAGACGACGTCATGGCTGGACATGCCGTTTTCGCTGATCATCAGCGGCGTGCGGTAGCGCTCGTAGAGGAATTTCGGCCCCCAATAGAGCGCATCGGGCGTGACAGGCCACTGGATGGCCGTCTTTCCGTGGCCGACGGGATGGGGCGCCTGCTCGTAGCCCGGCGCCTGATCGCATGCGCGCGTCATGCGGCCGGAGTAGATGTTCTGGCAGTAGAAATCCAGCGGCTGATGGATGATCGCCAGATCCTCCTCCCAGCCCCTGGGCAGGAACTTCGCGAAGTGCGCAAGACCATCCTCCGGATAGCGGCCCAGCAGCACCGGGTCGCTCCACCAGGCGACGTTGAACGCCCAGCCCTGCGGATCGTCCGTCACGGCGAAATACGCCTGGCGCGCGGCTTCGATGTCGCGCGGATCGTCGCTGGCGGGGATACGCGGATCGGCACAGGGCGCGTAGCCCACGCGCACGCCGGGAATGCGCGCGCGCAGCGTCTGCACCGCCAGGCCATGCGCCTTGAGCACATGGTGGCTCATCGGGATGGTGCTCGAGAGCGGCATCACATAGCCGGGCGCGTGCACGCCGGCGCAGTAGCCCAGGCCGATAAAGCACTGCGGCTCGTTGAAGGTGATGAAGTCCTTCACGCGGTCGCCAAAGCGTTCCGCGCACAGCGCGGCATAGGCGTTGAACCATTCGGGGCTGTCGGGATTCTCCCAGCCGCCGCGCGCCTGCAGGGCGCAGGGATAGTCCCAGTGAAACAGGGTGACGATCGGGCGGATGCCGACTGCCAGCAGCGCGTCGATCAGCGCATTGTAAAACGCAACGCCCTCCTCGTTCACCGCGCCCATGCCCTCAGGGATCAGCCGCGGCCAGGAGATCGAGAAGCGATAGTTCTTGATGCCCAGCTCCTGCATGAGCGCGACGTCCTCGCGGAAGCGATGCACATGGTCGCAGGCCACGTCGCCGTTGTGCCCCTCCAGAATCCTGCCCGGCTCGTGGGAAAAGCGATCCCAGACGGACGGCCCCTTGCCGCCCTCGAAGGCAGCGCCCTCGATTTGATAGGACGCGGTCGCCGCGCCCCAGATGAAATCCTTTCGGAAGCTCATGGTGTTCCTCCTGTCGTCAGTGTGCATAGGGACAGAGAAGGAGCCGGTTACCCGCTCCTTCCCCGCTATGCCTTATTCTACTCCTTGACGCCGCCCAGCGCAACACCCGCGATGATATACTTACTCAGCGCGAAATAGACCACAAACAGCGGCAGCACCGTCAGCGAGAGCGCCAGGTACACCGTGCCGTAATCCGTGCGGAAGCGGTCGCTCTTGAGCAGGGCGACGAGCATCGGCATGGTGTATTTGCTCTGCGAGTTGATGAGCATCGTCGGCTCAAACAGCTTGTTCCAGCTGCCCACGAAGGTGAAGATCGCCTGCGTGGCCAGCGCCGGCTTCATCATCGGCATCGCGATGACGTTGAACGTGCGCAGCTCGCTGCAGCCGTCGATGCGCGCAGCCTCCACGATCTCCAGCGGCAGGCCGGAGATCATATACTGGCGCATGAAGAACACCAGCGACGGCGAAGCGATGGCCGGGACGATCAGTGGGATGTAGGTGTTGACCAGGTTCAGCTTGAACATGAAGGTGAAGAAGCCGACCATCGATACCTGCGTCGGGATCATCAGCACGACCATGATGAACGTGAAGGCCAGCTGCCGCCCGCGGAAGCGGTAGACCACCAGGCCGTAGGCCGTGAGCGTGGAG
>SFFC01000053.1 GCA_004556985.1 Clostridiales bacterium
AGCCATGCACGAAGTGTGTCGGTCATTTGGGCCTTCTCCCCGGCTTCTGCGGCTTCTTGGCAGGCTTGTACGCGTCGTGCATGTCAACGCGCGGCGGCAGCGCCTTCAGTCCGGTGATCTCCTCCTCCTCCGGCTCGATCATCCGGGCCATTTTGGCCATCACGCCGTCCTTCGCCGCCTTCTTCTCCCGGACGGGCCCGGCGACGGGCTCCTGCGACGCGGGAGTCTCCGCCTGCGGCCATGCGGGCGGATCGGGCAGCTCGCCTACGGCGTCCCCGGCGACATAATCGCTGTAGGTCGCGCCGCTTCGGACAGCGCGCCGCCGCCGGGCAGGCGTGGGCTCCTCGTCCCGCTGCCCGGCCTCAAACGCAGCCTGCGCCTGCTGACGCGCGATCTCCGCGTCATAGGCAGCCTTCTGCCGCTCATATTCCGCCATGTCCCGCTCATACTGCGCCTGCTGGCGCTCATATTCCGCAAGCTGACGCTCGTATTCCTCCTGCGCAAGCCGCGCCTGCTCCGCCTCGTAGGCCTCCTGCGCAAGCCGCGCCTGCTCCGCCTCGTAGGCCTCCTGCGCAAGCCGCGCCTGCTCCGCCTCGTAGGCCCGGCGCGCCTCTGCCTCCCGGCGCGCCTCCTCCTGCATCTGCTGCTGCCAGGCGTCGATCTCCGCGCGCCGGCGCGCAACCTCGGCGGCGCCCGGCCCCTCGCTGTGCACGGCGGCATAGCGCTGCGTTTCATTCATATCCGGCGCGCTCGCGTGCTTTGCGCCGTAGCGCATGCCCGGATACGCGCCCAGCGCCTCGTCGGGCACGCTCTCCGCCTGCGCCATGACGCGCTGCTCGTCCTCCTCGGCAAAGGCGGGCTGCTCCAGCGGCAGCCAGTCCGGCTCCGGCTGCGCCGTCTCCTGCGACCGCTTCGCCGCGGCGGGCTTCTTCGCCGGCCGGACAGGGGGTTCCTCCTCGTCCTCCCCGATCTCCGGCAGGCGCAGCAGCCGGCGCACGCGCCGCGCCCAGAGATGATACGGCTGCCAACGCACCAGCCAGACCAGCCAGTCGATCACAAGGCCCGCCGCAATCAGCACCACGGCGATCAGCAGCCAGTTCTTGCCCAAAAACTCGAGGATTGTCGTATGATCCGCGCTGAACAGCGCCCAAATGCCGCTCACCAGCGCGCGCACCCAGCCCATCAGCAGCGTAAAGAGCGAATCTGCGATGCCTCCCATGGCCATACCTCCCGTCGGTCACCGGCCTGTCGGGAGCCTTCCCGCGCCGGGCAGAAAACGTACAAAAATCCGGTCGCTGGCCGCGGCCGGAAAAGGGATCACTTGCTTTTGATCGTCACGGCGATTTCCGGCGAGCTCAGCGCGCAGGTGAAATCCTGCGCATCCTCGATGCGAATCTGCACCGGCAGCGTATAGCTGCCCGGCTCCAGGCCGCTCAGATCCACATACAGCCGAATGTCATCGTTGGTCAGCGAATGCAGGAAATTGTAGCCGCCCGTAAGCTGCACGGTCATGCTCACCCCGGAGAGGTAGACGGAGGTCTCCGGATTCCTGCCCTCCATCTCGATGGCGACCTTGCGGAACGTCCGCTCGATGATCCGTTCGGCAATCTGCGCGGTCACGCCCACGTCGGTGGGCACGGTGTTCTCAATGCCCGTCGGCCGCTTGAGCTTCACATAGCCGCTGAGGCTCTCCGTCGCGCCGTCGATGTTCAGCGGCTGATCGGTCGTCAGCACGGTCAACGCCTCGAGGATCTCGCTGCTCGCGGCGATATCGACCGCGTCCTCGCGGGTCACGATGCCGATGAGCTCATAACCCTCGGCCGGCTCACCGGTCACAAAGCCCTCGATGTCCAGCGGAATGCTGCGCATCGGCAGAACCTCCGTCTCCGCGACGATGGTATTCGTGATCACGGTCTGGTTGGTGATCTCCAGCTTGTCAGAGACGATCGCCCCTCCGGCTGCATCCTGCAGCTCGATGTCAAGCGCCACGCGGTCGCTGGCGCGCGCGAGGGTGAGCGTCGTCAGGTCGAGCTTGGCGACGGCCCGGGCCACCGAGGAGACCAGGGACTGCGGACCCGAGACGGAGAGCATCGTCGGGTCGGTCTTGACGCTGTCCAGATAGACGCCCTGGGGCACGCTGCCGGTCTGCTCGACGATCACGGGGATGCGCCGCGTCATATAGCGCTCGACGTTCACCGTCACGCTCGCGGGCTCGCAGGCCGTCACGGGGCCATACAGCTGAGAGGAAAAGAGCACGTCGAGCGTGTTCGCGCCCTCGCCCGTCACCTGCGTAAGGTCAAGATGGGGGTTATAGGCGGTGCCGCTGACGCGGTTGTAATTCGCCTGCGTGACCTCGACGGTCATCTTCACGGCGGGCAGCAGCTCGCTCAAATCGTCCATCACGATATAGCCGCGGCTCTTGAGCGTGGCCTCGCCCGTCACGCTGACGGCGACGTTCTGAAAGATGCGCTGCATGGTCAGCGATCCGTCCGAGGTGACGAGGATGCACCAGATCACCACGGCGGCCAGCAGTGAGGCGACGCGCAGAAACGCCCGGCTCGAGACGATGCGCGCAATGCCCTTGCGCAGGCCCTTGAACGGCCCGCGCCGGCCCTCAGGCCTTTTTGTCGGTCTGCTGTTCATCATGCGCGACTCGCCTCCTTTGCAGGAAATGGGGCAGCGGCACGTTCAGGCGGCTTTCCTTTTCCTCCTCTGCGTCATAGATGCGGTGCAGAATCTGCCGCAGCGACGTCTCGTCCAGATGACGGACGAGGCGGCCGCCCTCGGCCATGGAAATGATGCCCGTCTCCTCGGAGACGATGAAGACCGTCGCGTCGGAGACCTCGCTCATGCCCAGGCCCGCGCGATGGCGCGTGCCCAGATCGCGGCCCACGCCCGTCGTATCCGACAGGCGCAGCAGGCAGGCGGCGGAGATCACCCGATCCCCCCGGATGACGACGGCGCCGTCGTGCAGCGGCGTGTTGGGCTCAAAGATGTTTTCCAAAAGCGGCTGGGAGATCAAGCCGTCGACGCGCGTGCCCGTGGCGATGACATCGTTCAGGCGGATCTTGTTTTCCACGACGACCAGCGCGCCGACGCGCCGTCGGGCCATGTGCTCAAAGGCGAGGATCATCTCGTCGATAATCAGCTCGGTGTCATTGGTCTTCTGCAGTCGCCCCGCGGCATCGAAGACGGAGTTGTTGCCCAGCTCCTCCAGAATGCGCCGGATCTCCGGCTGGAAGAGCACAATCAGCAGCACGGGCCCCGCGTTGATGGCCCAGGAGAGCAGCGCGTGAATCGTGCGCATGCCCACCACGTCGCTCAGCCACGTCGCCAGCAGCAGGATGACGATGCCCTTGATCGTCTGAGAGACGCGCGTCTGGCGCACGTGCACCAGCAATTCGTAGATGATGACGGTCAGCAGAAAGATGTCGATAAAGTCGATCACCCGCGGCCGGTTCAGCAGATTCCACACAATCGCGGAAAGCTGCCCGCTGATTCCACTCACTGCGCCGCCTCCTTTCAACCATGCCCCGCGCGGGCGACAGGGCAGTATCCCCGCCAAATGCCGGGAAAACAGCCTTTGCCCGCATCATATGTTTCTATTATACACCATCGTGTTGCGGGATGACAGGGGCAATCGGCTGTTATTTTTGTAAAATTTTGCCCCGCGCCGGCATGGTCTGCAGCAGCGCGGGGCATTCTATCGGATGGTTTTTTCTGTTCTCGGCTTCAAAAAGGCCGCTTTCTCTGCCTGGTGCTTCAGGCGCCCGCGCCGTCCGCGGCGGCATGCGTCGTCTCCTCGCGGCGCTCATGGCCGGTGAAGAGCAGCGAAATGCTCCACAGGCCGGCCGCGCCCACGATCGTATAGAGCACGCGGGAAACCATCGCTGCCTGTCCGCCAAAGAGGAAGGCGATCAGGTCGAACTGAAACAGGCCGACCAACCCCCAGTTGATCGCGCCGATGATCACCAGCAAAAGGGACAGCTTGTCCATGAAATCCACTCCTTTCTGCACGCAGTCTGCACAGAAAAGGGCCGGTCTATGCGCTAATCCCCGTTTTGGGTGTTTTTCGCGTCGGTTTTCGCCGGAAAGGCGAGCACCTTTCCGCCCGTCCCGGTCAGGCGCGCCTCCCTGGGCCAGGCGCGCGAGGGCACATCCCGCAGCAGGCCCTCGCGCACGCAGGCGCTGACCAGCCGCACGGCGTAAACCACCGCCATCTCGCGCGAATAGCCAAGGGAATCCGCCAGATAATCGAGCTCCTCGCAGGTATCCTGCGTCAGCTCCAGCATGAGCTCCGTGCGCATGCGTTTCCTCCTCCGTCTCTGCTCTCCTCCCGGATGCTGTCAGATCGCGCTTCTGCCCGCGTCCTCAAGCACCGCCATATCCGACACGCGGTCGCGCCGCGCGACGCTGACAGAAATCGCGCCGCTGACGTCATATCCCGCCTCCGTCAGCGCCCCGCATACCGTATTATATGCCAATTCCGGTAAATTATTGTCAGCAGAAAGATGCGCCAAAAATGCCGCGCGCGTGCCGGCGCCGGCCAGCTTTACGAGCGCCTTTGCGCAGTCCACATTGCTCAGATGCCCGTGCCGGCTGAGGATGCGCTTCTTGAGGCGCAGGGGATACGGCCCGCGCTCGACCATCTCCACGTCGTGGTTCGCCTCGATCACCAGCGTCTGGCAGCCGGAGACCGCGCGCATCCAGCCCTCCTCGATGTGGCCGATATCCGTCGCGATGCCGCAGGAGAGCCCCTGGCAGGAGAGCGTGTAGCCAACCGGCTCCAGCGCGTCATGGGGAATCGGGAAGGGATGCACGCTCATCGCGCCGATGTAGAAGTCCTCCCCGGTGTAGAACACGCGCCGGCAGCGCTGCGGAATGCCCGACTCCCTTTGCAGGATGCCGTTCCAGGTGCCCTCGTTGGCGTAGACCGGCAGGCCATGCTTGCGGCAGAGCACGCCCAGAGCGCGCACATGGTCGATATGCTCGTGGGTGACGAGAATCGCGTCGATCTGCGCGATGTTCACCCCGATTTCGGCCAGGTTTGCCTCCACCCGCGCCGCGCTGACGCCCGCGTCCACCAGCAGGCGCACGCCGCCGCAGGAGACGTAGACGCTGTTGCCCGAGGAGCCGGAAAACAGCGGACAAACTGTGAGTCGCATGGCTTTACAAATCCCTCTCTATCCGTTACAATCATAGGCAAAACGCCCGAACCCTGGATTCGGGCCGCCGACAAAAGGGCCTTCTCCCCCGGAGGGGGAGAAAACCCTCCCACATGCTGATTCCATAAGGACCCGCCCGGCGGGCAGCGTCCGCTTCTGTCGACACGCCAAATCGTATTATACCGCATTTTTTGCGCTTCGTAAAGGAGAACGCCATGAAAAACCACCGCCTCTGGGGCCGGATCATCAAGAATCACCGGATCGTGCAAAGTGAAACCGTCGAGATCACGCAGGAAGGGATGGAGGCCGCGTTTCTTGAGCTCTGCCGCCGCTTTGACGTGCAGCGCCCCTTGCAGCTGCCCAAACACAACCGCGAGTTTGAGAAATTCGGCCGCACCGCCTACACCCGCGAGCATTTCACCGAATCCATCGCCTTTGACCGGCTGGAGATCGAGCTGATCCTGCCCGACGGGGAGAAGAAGGGCGGCGGCCCCCGCACGCCGCTGATGGACGCATGAGCGCCGTCCCGACGGGCCGCTTCGCCCCGACGCCCAGCGGACGGCTGCATCTGGGCAACCTCGCCTGCGCGCTGCTCGCCTATCTCTCTGCACGCAGCGAGGGCGGGCGCTTTCTTCTGCGCATCGAGGATCTCGATGTGCCGCGCTGCCCGCGCGCGCTGTCGATGCAGATCATCGAGGACCTGCGCTTTCTGGGTTTTGACTGGGACGAGCCGCCCCTCTTTCAAAGCGAGCGGACAGCCGTCTACGAAGCGGCCCTCGCCCGGCTCGAGGCGATGGGCGCGGTCTATCCCTGCTTCTGCACGCGCGCGCAGCTCCACGCCACCGCCGCGCCCAACGCGGGCGACACGCAGTTCGTCTACGACGGCGCCTGCGCGCGATTGACCCCCGCCGAGCGCCTCGAGCGCGCAAGAACGCGCAGACCGGCTGTCCGGCTGCGCGTCCCCGATGAAGATCTTGCCTTTGAGGACGGGCTCTGCGGCCCGTTTTGCGAAAACCTCGCGCGCGACTGCGGCGACTTTGTCATCCGCCGCTCCGACGGGCTCTTCGGCTATCAGCTCGCCGTCGTCCTCGACGACGCGGCCAGCGGCGTGACGCAGGTCGTGCGCGGGCGGGACATCCTCTCCTCCACGCCCCGGCAGATCTACCTGCAGCGCCTGCTCGGCCTGCCCACGCCGCAGTACCTGCACATCCCGCTGCTGCAGGATGCGCAGGGCCGCCGCCTCGCCAAGCGCGACCGCGACCTCGACCTTTCCGCGCTCGCCCGCACGATGACCCCGCAGCAGATCCTGGGCATGCTCGCCTTCTCGCTGGGGCTGCTGCCCGAAAACCGGCCCGCCACGCTTAATGAGCTGGTCGCGGGCTTTTCCTGGAGCCTCGTGCGCCGGGAGGACGTGCGCCTCGCGCTGCCCGCTCAGGCCGCCGCCACGCAGAGCGAGTAAAAGTACCCTCGCCGCGCCATCAGCTCGTCATAGCTGCCCGTCTCCTCGACGCGCCCGTGGCGCAGGACGACGATACCGTCATAGCGGCGAAGGAGGCTCTCCTCCAGCCTGTGCGTGACGACGATGCGCGTCAAGCCGTCGGCGCGCAGGATCGCGTCGGAGACGGCATAGGCCGTCTGCGCATCGAGCGCCGCCGTCGCCTCGTCCGCCAGCAGCACGGCGCTCTGGCGCAGCAGGCTGCGCGCGATGCTGATGCGCTGGCGCTCGCCGCCGGAGAGCTCGCTGCCGTTCTCGCCGCAAAGCATATCCTCCCCGCGCCGCGCAACCAGCTCCGTCAGGCCGGAGAGCGCAATCGCCCGGTCGACGGCCTCCTTCGGGAACTCCGAGAACATCGTGATGTTGTCGCGGATGGAGGCGTTGAAGACGAAGACGCTCTGCTCGACGCTGGAGATGAGGTCGTAGAGCGAGTCGCTCCCGATGCCCCGCAGCTCGCGCCCGTCGTAGAGGATGTCGCCCGCATAGCCGCCGTGCGCGCCCAGCAGCAGGCTCAGCAGCGTCGACTTGCCGCTGCCCGAGCCGCCGACCACCGCGTAGCAGCCGCCGGCCGCAAAGCGCAGGTCGATATCTGCAAGCACGGTCTGCCCCGGCTCATACCCGAAGGACAGATGCCTCACCTCGATGCCCTGATGAAGCGCGCGCCCGATGGGCTCGCCCTCGTCGCGCCGGCTCTGCGCCAGCGCGCTGCCCAGCTTATCCATCAGCGTCAGCGCGGCCTTCCGCCCCGCGAGGATCCCCGGGATCTCCGCAATCGGCGAAATGACGAAGTTCATCAGGTTCACGAACATCAGCACGACGCCCGCCGTGATCTGCTCCCCCCGCAGCGCCAGCCACGCGCCCGCCAGGAACACGCCGAACTGCGCCACAAACCCCGCCAGCGAGCCCAGGCCCGAAACGGCCGTCTGAATCCGGCTGCGGCGGCATTTTTCCGCCTCGGTTTCCCCGCAGCAGCGGGCAAAGAGCGCGCTCATCGCCCGCTCCGCGCGGAAGCCCTTGATCACGGAGAAGCCCGTCAGGCAGTCCTTGAGCATCGCCAGCAGCTCCGCGTTGCGCCGGGAGACAGCCTCCTCCGCGCGGGAGAGGCGGCTGCCCGCCAGCAGCGAGGCGGCAAACGGCAGCGCCGAGAGGCCGACGGCGATGGCCGTGAGCAGCGGGCTGTAGGCGAGCATCATGGTGAGCGCGCCCGCAAAGAGCACAACGTTGTTGATCAGCTTGAACTGCCTGCGCAGATAGTTTTCCTCGATCACCGCCGCGTCGTTGGAAAAGGCCGAGATATAGGTGGAGGCCCCTTCCTCGCGAAACGCCGCCATGCCCTTCTGCGTCAGGCGGTCAAAGGCGTATTCCCGGTACTGGCGCATGGCCCGCTCCATAAACCGCGGCTCGAAAAACCAGTTGACCGCGATCAGCACCACCAGCGCGGCGAGCACGGCCAGCGTCATGGCCGCGCTTTTGGTGAGCGGCCATGCGCCCGCCGCGCCGGACATGGTGTCGATGAGCTGCTGCATGACGAACGAAATGACCAGGTTGATACACGTCAGCAGCAGCGAGGAGGCCGCCGTCATGGCGAAATGAAGCCGGTTGCCGGCGTAGAACTGCGCCGTCAGCGCGCGGCAGGCGTCCGTTTTCTTCTTCATGGTGCATTTTTTCCTTCCAGGCGCCTGAGCATGGCTGCAAGCGCGTCGCTGTTTTGCTGGCTGACGATATCCCATATTCCCCGGATGGCCGATTCCCCGGTATCGTCGTAAAATTGATAGCCCTGAATCGGCGCGAAGCGGATGCTGCTCTCCCGCCTGGCCGGCGAGGCATCGAAGCGCCGCGCGCAGTCAAGGGCCTGCAGGAGCTCTGTTTCGGTTTCCTCCGTCCGTCCGTTTTCATGCAGAATGGTCGCCCTGACCGCGTGCAGCAGCGCCAGCAGCTTGGTGATGTAGCTCCCGCCCGAGCGGGGTAGCAGCCCGCCAAACACGCCCAGCAGCCAGTCGCACATCGCCAGCTTTTCGCCATTCTCCCCCTGCTCCTCCAGGATGTTCAGCATGTCGACGGAGGCGTTGAACAGATGAAGCAGCGTAAAGAGAAACGCCTTGGCGGTGTATTCCCGCGCCTCCTCGCGGCGGCCCAGCTCCCGCAGGCAGAAGCCGATCTCCCGGTCGTTGACGTGCATGACGTTGTCCCGGCGCAGCAGCGCGATCGCCGTCTCATACTCCCCCAGAATGAGGTGGCTGCGCGCAATGTCGCAGCGGAGGGAAACCTCGCTGATCTCCTCGTCGGAGTTCTGCTCCAGGAGCGTGAGCGCGCGCGCGTACAGCGTCTGTGCGCGGCGAATCAGCGCGGAGTCGCCGCGCTCAAAGCCGGCGTGCATAAAGACTGCCGCGCTCTCAAAGACGACGGCAAAGGCATTCGGGTAGTGGCGCAGCGCCCGCTCTGCCTCGGCCATCGCCTCGTCGTAGCGCTTCTCCTTGCCCAGCGCCTTGATGCTCGCAGCAGATTCGCCCATGCCGCGCTTCTCCCAGCCATAGCCCAGCAGCACGTCGACCGACGAGCCGAAGAACTCCGCCAGCTCCGGCAGCAGCTGCATGTCGGGGCAGCAGCCGCCCTTCTCCCACTTGCTGACCGCGCCAACCGTCACGCCCATCGCCTGCGCGAGCTGCTCCTGCGTCAGGCCGCGCGCCTTGCGCAGGGCCTGAATGTTCTCTCCCAGCCGGATCTTCATGCGCTTTCCCCCTTCTGCCTGCATTATACAGGAGCAGCGCGCGCGCTTCAACGCACCGGTTTTCTATTTTGGAAATTGTTTTCTTTCCAACCAGTAAAATTCCGTCGTTCCCGCAGCCCTTGACAGGGCCGGCTATCCCCCGCCGGACACCGATGCCGCGCGCCATACGCGCCTACGAGCGTGCGGGCTTCGTGCGCGGGGGCGTGCTGCGCGATGCCATCCGCGATGGGGATGGCTTTGCCGACGACATCCTGTTGAGCATGCTTGAGACAGAAGGGCGCGCGCTGCGGCGGTAAATCCGCAAGGGCTCCATCTGAATGAGAATGGAGACATGAAAAGGAACGGCCCCGATCCAGAGCCGTTCCTTTGTCCATTCTGCCTGTATTTGATTTTCCCCTTGCAGGGCGTCAGCCTCTGATCCTATGATAAATCCAGCCGACCAGCATCGCGATGAGCCGGTATACGGTGTACACTGCGAAGAAGAGCAGGACGCCGTTGAGCCCGGCCACCACATCGGCAAAGTCCATCTCTCCCGTGCCGGAAATCTTCTGCCCGATCTCAATGGCGAAGCCCAATACCGTCATGACGGTGAAGACATAGATGAAGGAGATCGCGGTGATGCTCCATTTTGCGAGGCGCTTGAATACGAGATGCACCATGAAGAACAGCAGCATGCCCAGAATCGCCATGATGACAAAATGCAATTCCTTGTCGCCCAGCTGCAGCTCAAAGCTGTCGTTCAGACGGAGCAGTGATTCATGAAACTGCGCCGCAATCGTCGTCAGCTCCCGCAATACCGCCTCAAACCTCACACGCATGCCTCCTCATTCCGTTCGCCTTCTGCCGGACGCCGATCAATACTCAATCTTCTTCTGGATGTAGGCGACCAGGTCGTCGATATGCACCTTGTCCTGCTCCATCGTGTCGCGGTCGCGAACGGTGACGATGCCGGTCTCCAGCGTGTCGAAGTCGACGGTCACGCACATCGGCGTGCCGATCTCGTCCTGGCGGCGATAGCGCTTGCCGATGGAGCCAGTCTCATCGTAATCGACCATGAAGTGCTTGCTGAGCATGTCGTAGACCTCGCCGGCCTTCTCGCCCAGCTTGTTCTTCTGCAGCGGCAGCACAGCGCACTTGTACGGCGCCAGCGCCGGATGGAAGTGCATGACGACGCGCATGTCGCCGTCCTCGAGCTGCTGCTCCTCGTAGGCCTCGCACAGGAACGCCAGCGCAGCGCGATCCGCGCCCAGCGACGGCTCGATGACATAGGGGATGACCTTCTCGCCCGTGGTCGGGTTGAGGTATTCCATGCTCTTGCCGGAGGTCGTCTGATGCGCCTTGAGGTCGAAGTCTGTGCGGTCGGCGACGCCCCAGAGCTCGCCCCAGCCGAACGGGAAGAGATACTCGAAGTCCGTCGTCGCTTTGGAATAGTGCGCCAGCTCCTCGGGCTTGTGGTCGCGCAGGCGCAGATGCTCCTCGCTGATGCCCAGGCCCAGCAGCCAGTCACGGCAGTAGCTGCGCCAGTAGGCGAACCACTCGAGATCCGTGCCCGGCATGCAGAAGAACTCGAGCTCCATCTGCTCGAACTCGCGGATGCGGAAGATGAAGTTGCCCGGGGTGATCTCGTTGCGGAAGCTCTTGCCCACCTGGCAAACGCCGAAGGGCAGCTTGCGGCGCGTCGTGCGCGCGACGTTGGGGAAGTTGACGAAGATGCCCTGTGCGGTCTCCGGGCGCAGATAGATCTCGTTGCTCGCGTCCTCGGTCACGCCCTGATGGGTCTTGAACATCATGTTGAACTTGCGGATGCCGGTGAAATCGTGCTTGCCGCAGGTCGGGCAGGGAATGTTCTTCTCCTCGATGAAGGCCTCGAGCTGCTCGTTGCTCCAGCCGTCGGCCTCAACCTCCTGGTTGTTGGCCTTCGCCCAGTCCTCGATGAGCTTGTCCGCGCGGAAGCGCGCCTTGCAGGCCTTGCAGTCCATCAGCGGATCGTTGAAGTTGCCGACGTGGCCGGAGGCCACCCAGACCTGCCGGTTCATCAGAATCGCGCAGTCGATGCCGACGTTGTACTTGTTCTCCTGCACGAACTTCTTCCACCAGGCGCGCTTGACGTTGTTCTTGAATTCCACGCCCAGCGGGCCGTAGTCCCAGCTGTTGGCCAGGCCGCCATAGATCTCGCTGCCCGGGAAGATGAAGCCGCGGCTCTTGCACAGCGCCACCAGCTTGTCCATCATGTCGTTCTGCACCTTTGCCATGAGAAATCTCCTTTCTTCTGCGCGGGGCAGACAAAAACCGCGCGAAGACGCCGCCCCGAATCCTCCGCCTTCGCCTGGATTCAAGGGACGAAAGTTGTCTTCCGCGGTTCCACCCTTGTTGACGCGCGAACAGCGCGTCCACTTTTTTGTATGCTCCTGATGCGCCCGCTCCGGGATGCCAACCCCATCCGCGCGATTGCAACGCTATCATACTAAAGAAAACGGGTTTTGTCAAGCGCTTTCCCGATGTCTTGGCCGTCTTCCGCTGCGCTTCATCATGCGCGAAAGCCAGGCGCCGTCCCACAGGTGTACGCCTGTGGAGGCGGCGAGCTCCCGGGCCGCGCGCGTGAATTCCCCCGGGCAGACGACGGCCGCCTCGTCGCAGCCGTAAAACTGCGCGCCGGCGTAGGCCTCCTGCACGGCGAAGTTGCCGACCGTCCCCTCGTAGTTCTTGCACTGGATGGCGTAGCGCTTTCCGTTGCGCGTCGCCAGGATGTCGACGCCCTGGTCGCCGCTGGCGCGCGTCAGCTCGATCTCGCGAAAGCCGTTATCCTGCAGCACCTGCGCCAGATACGCCTCGAATTCCACGCCCGTCAGGCGCAGGCACTGCGCCGCGCGCCGGTGCTTCCCGCCGCGCAGGCGCAGAAGGCGCACAAATGGGAAGGCCAGCGCGCGCGCAAGCAGCCGCAAAAGCGCCAGCAGCCCCTGCCCGATCAGGCGCAAAAGCGAGAGCAGCCCCCGCCCAATCAGCGCAAACAGCGACGAGACGCCCTCGCAGAGCGCGTCAATGAGCGTCAGCAGCGCGTCCGCAGCAGCGCCTGCGAGGCTGCGTTTCTTTTTTCTTTTGGCCAATGGTGATATGCTCCATTCTTATGCCTTGACAATGCAGGCGACCGCGTGGCTGGAGATACCCAGCCCCTCGCCCTCAAAGCCGAGCTTTTCGGTCGTCGTCGCCTTGATGTTCACGCAGTCGGAATCGACCTTGAGGTGCGCGGCGACGTTTTCGCGCATCTGCTCGATGTAGTCCTTGAGCTTGGGGCGCTGGCAGATGATCGTCACATCGACATTGCCCACGGCATAGCCCTTCTGCTCAAGCAGCGAGACGACATGGTCGAGCAGCCTGCCGGAATCCGCGCCCGCATAGGCGGGATCGGTGTCCGGAAAATGCCGCCCGATGTCGCCCAGCGCCGCCGCGCCCAGCAGTGCGTCCATCAGCGCATGCAGCGCGACATCCGCGTCGCTATGGCCCAGCAGCCCCAGCGTATAGGGCACCTCCACCCCGCAGAGGATCAGCTTTCTCCCCTCGACAAGCCTGTGAACGTCGTATCCGTGACCGATGCGCAGCATGTTCGTCTCCTCCTTCGTCCTCCCCTCGCGCCGCAGGATCACCTGCCCGGCGAGCAGCATGTCCTCCGGCGTCGTCAGCTTGATGTTCTCCACGTCGCCCTCGGTCAGGCGCACGCGGCGCCCGGCCCATTCGGCGAGCATCGCGTCGTCCGTCGCGCGCTCCGTGCCCTGCGCAAAGCGCGCATGCGCCTCGCGGATCAGCCGCGCGTCAAACGTCTGCGGCGTCTGCACGGCGCGCAGATCATCGCGCCGGGGCGTGTCGACGACGACGCCCTCCGCGTCCACGCGCTTGACCGTGTCCTTGAGCATGACTGCCGCCACACCGCTGCCGAAGCGCTGCGCGCTCTTTATCGTCCGCTCGATGACCGCGCGCGTCACCAGCGGGCGCGCGCCGTCGTGAATTGCGATCACGTCCGCCGCCGGGTTGACCGCCTGCAGCCCGCGATACACGCTCTCCTGCCTGTCCGCGCCGCCCAGGGTCAGCGCGGCGCCGACGCCAAAGCGCGCAAACAGAGCGCGCATCTCGGGAAGATCGTCCTCGCCCGTGACGACGACGATGCCGCCGTCAAACAGGCCGGTTTCCTCAAACGCGCGCACCGTCCGCACGATCACCGGCACGCCCGCCAGCGGAGCGAGCACCTTGTTGCGCCCCAGCCCCATGCGGCTGCCCCGGCCCGCCGCCACGATCACCGCCGCGTTCATCACAGATCCCCCTCGCCCTCGAGCAGCTCATACATCGCACCCGCGTCGCTCTTGCGCACCGTCTCCGCGACGGCGAGGATGCGGAAGCGCGCCAGCTTGTCGCCAAAGCGGATTTCGAGCACGTCTCCCTCCTTGACCTCGCTCGACGGCTTGGCCGTCTTGCCGTTGATCGTCACGCGCCCGCCCTCGGACGCCTCCTTGGCGACCGTGCGCCGCTTGATGATCCTGGAAACCTTCAAATACTTGTCCAGCCTCATATTTCATTCCTCCTGATGATTCTCTCTGTCCTCATTGGCCCGTTTCAGGGCGTCTTTTCCCGATCAGCGCCCGGACCCGCCGCCAGCACGGGCAGCGTGCAGACGAACGGATAGGCATAGCGCCCGGCCATCACGGGGCCGAGCAGGAACGTCCCCCACAGCAGCATGGGCAGCAGCGCGACGGCAAAGCGCCGCCAGCGCCCGAAATACGCCTCCCGCAGCACGAGCGCGAGCATGACCCAGACGATGACGCCCGTGTTGAACAGCCAGCCGACGACGGGGATCTGCATCGCGCCCTGCGCGCCGAAGCGCCAGGAGAGCGACGCGAGCACGCGCGGAAACAGGCTGTGCGAGGCGATCCAGTCAAAGTCGCACCACTGCTCCGTCTGCTCCGCGCTGATGCCCATCTGCAGATAATAGCCCGAGGTCGGGTAGCGGCTGTACGGGTAATAAAACGGCATCGTCAGCGCGAGCACGGCGTCGAGATATGCCTTCGGGCATTTGAGCCCCACGCCGGCATACAGCCGCAGGAAGCTGCCCGGATCGGCCTTCATCCGCTCCGTGTCAAACGCGAACTTCACCGGATCGGAGATCGTCGGGTCGTAATTCCGCCAGGCCTCCTCCGGCATGAGCGCGTCGATCTGCGCGCATTCCTCCTGCGTCAGATTCTCGCTCTGCGTCAGCCGCGCGCGCGCCAGCTGCTGAATCGGCCAGGAGAGCATCTCGCTCAGGTCGCCCTTGACCGCGCCCGTCGCTGCGCCCAGCAGGCTGTTCAAAAGAAGCGAGAGCATGACCGCAAGAAGCGCGCCCCTGAGCAGCCCGCGCCGGCGCAGGCCCGCCGGGATCAGCGCCAGCAGCCAGACGGCCGCGGCATAGACCGCGTTGTTGCGCAGCAGCATCATCAGCGCGCCCGCAGCGGC
>SFFC01000164.1 GCA_004556985.1 Clostridiales bacterium
GGAGATCGACAGCATCGTCGATCTGCAGGTTGCCGATCTGAACCGCCGTCTCAAGGACAAGCAGCTGACCATGAAGCTGACGCCCGCCGCGCGCTCCTATATCGTTGCACAGGGCTACGACCCCGTCTACGGCGCGCGTCCGCTCAAGCGCTTCATGCAGCGCGCCGTCGAGACGCTCATCGCCCGCAAGCTGATCGCCGAGGACGTTCAGCCGCGTACCGAGCTTCTGGTCGATTATGACGGCGACAAGCTCGTCATCGACAGTGAGCCGGAATACACAGTTACCTGACCGAGACATTCCGGTTCAGGCCGAAAAACACCACGTTTCCCTTGGGAAGGACCGCTTCAAGCCGGTCCTCCCCTTTTTTCGTCAGTCAAAAGGCGATGAGCGTTCTGCCGCCCATCGCCTTTTCTCATGTATGCTTTTTGCATGCTTATTTTGCATTCCTGCAGGGCGCTCAGGGCGCCTCGTAGGTCTTTGCCTCGCGCGTCTTATCGATCTCCGTCACGTTGACGACATAGTCCCGCACAAAGCCGTAGGTCTTGCCGGTCTCCGTCGAAACCTCGTACCAGATGGCGCCGTCCTTATCCGCGTATTTCTCCAGGATCATCAGCTTGACGCCCTTGGAGAGCTGGCGGACGAGCTTCGCGCCGGAAACGGGCTTCTCCCGCACATTGGCCTCGCGGTTCGTCGTCGCCTTGCCGATGATCTCCCGGTCGAGCAACGCGCTCTGCGCAGGCACGGCAGTCGGCGCAGGGGTCTGCGCTGCGGCCGCCTCCGGCGTATCGATCTGCGTCCCCGCATCCAGCGTCAGCACATAGTCGCGCATGTAGCCGACTGTGCTGCTGCCCTGCGGCTGCACCTGATACCAGACGTTGCCGTTTTTATCCGTCTCCACGGCCAGAATATCGACCGTCTTGCCCTTCTTGAGCGTCGTGAGCACCTGACCGTTCATCACCTTGCGCAGGTTGGCGTCGCGGTTGGCTTTGGCTGTACCGATTGCTGCAGCGTTGGGCGCCGTCTGCACGGCGTCTGTTTCCTGGGCTGCCGCGCTAGGTGTCGCGGTCGGCTTCGGCGTGGCCGTCGGCTTGATGATCGTTCCCTCCACGCTGACGACATAGTCGCGCATCCAGCCCTCAGAGAGCGCATCGTCCACCGTCACGTTGTACCAGACATTGCCCTTCGCGTCGAGCAGCGCCTCGTGAATCGTGACCGCATCGCCCTTCTTGGTCTGCAGCTTCACCTTGGCCGTCGAAGACGGGCTCTCGCGAAGGTTGGCCTCGCGATTCGTCTGTCCCTTGGCCAGATCGGCCTTCGGCATCGGGGAGGGCGTCGGGGTCGGCGTCGGCTCCGGGGAAGGCGTGGGCGTCGGGGTCGGCCTGGGCGTCGGGGTCGGCGTCGGCGTGTTGCTCAGGATGATCGGCAGCGGCGTCGCCGTGACCTCGGCAACCGAGGTCGGCGAGGGCGCAGCCGTCGGTGTAAGTGTAGGCGTCGATGTAGGCGTCGATTCAGCCACCGCCTGTCCGGCAGCACCCGTCTCCTGCGTCGGTCCCGGGGTGGGTGTATTCGTCAGAATCAGGGCGGGCACATCCGTCGCCGGAGCCTTCGTGGGGAGCACCTGCGCCGGAGCTGTAGGCGCAAAGACAATCGCGCCGGAGGCCGGCGTCTGCTCGGGCTGCGGCGTATCGGTCGAAGCCGCCGGCAGCTGCCCGACGCCTGCGCTGTTCCTGCCGGTGACCACCTTGACGACGGCCAGTACGAGCAGCAGGACGAGCAGCAGCGCAATGACGGCGATCAGGATCCTGCCCAATCCTCCGCCCTTCCGCCCGCCGCTCTTTTTGGGCCGTTCGGCAGTCATCAGGTCGTCTTCTTCGCCGCCGTCCGCCTCGTAGGCGTCGTAATCCTCATAATCCTCGGTTTCGCTCTCTTCATCCGGAAGCGGCGCAAATGGATTCTCTCTCTCCGGCGAATCCTGTCGATCGCGTCTGTTGGCCATACCTGCCCCTCCTCATCCGTTGCGATAGATAGTACTATTATAGGGTTTTCGGCAAAGCGTTGCAAGTGTTTTCTCGTTAAATGTCGCATTTTGGCAGACGGTCAATGTGCAAAACACCCTCCCGGTTTCCCGGGAGGGTGCAGTTGGATTCGTCAGGCGTCAGTCAGACGCTCACGCGACAGCATCCCAAGGGATCAGTCGTCGCTCGCCATCCTCTTGTACGTCTCGAGGCGGCGCTTCGCGTCTTCCTCGTTGATCTTGTAGGCCTCTTCCGCCTTCGCCGGGAACAGCTTCGCGAGGGAGGCATAGCGGACCTCGCCCTTGATGAAGTCCTGATAGCTCTCGGTCGGATCCTTGCTGTCGACGGTCAGCGGGTTCTTGCCCTGGGCCTCGAGATCCGGGTTGTAGCGGTACAGCGGCCAGTAACCGCAGGCCACAGCGCGCTTGATTTCCATCTGAGCATGCGCCATGTTGATGCCGTGGTTGATGCAGGGCGCGTACGCGATCACCAGGGACGGGCCGTGATAGGCCTCAGCCTCGGTCATAGCCTTGAGCAGCTGCGCCGGATTCGCGCTCATGGCGACGGTCGCGACGTAGACATAGCCGTAGGACATGGCCATCATGCCGAGATCCTTCTTGCGGGTCTTCTTGCCGGAGGCCGCGAACTTGGCGATGGAGCCGGTCGGGGTGGACTTGGAAGCCTGTCCGCCGGTGTTGGAGTAGACCTCGGTATCGAGCACGAGGATGTTCACGTCCTCGCCCTGAGCGAGCACATGATCGACTCCGCCGTAGCCGATGTCGTAGGCCCAGCCGTCGCCGCCG
>SFFC01000165.1 GCA_004556985.1 Clostridiales bacterium
CCGCAGTTCGAGGGGCAGACCAAGACGAAGCTGGGCAACGCCTATATCCGCCAGCTCGTGTCCGCCGCGGTGTCCGACGGCCTCAACACCTTCCTGGACGAGAACCCGGCGACCGCCAGACTGGTGATCGACAAGTGCGTCACCGCCTCCCGCGCGAGGGAGGCCGCGCGCAAGGCGCGCGAGCTGACCCGCCGCAAGACGGCGCTCGACTCCACGTCGCTGCCCGGCAAGCTGGCGGACTGCCAGGAGAAGGACGCTTCCAAGTGCGAGATCTTCATCGTCGAGGGCGATTCGGCAGGCGGCAGCGCGAAGCAGGGGCGCGACCGCATGTTCCAGGCGATCCTGCCGCTGCGCGGCAAGATCCTGAACGTGGAGAAGGCGCGGCTCGACCGCATCCTGCAAAACGCGGAGATCCGCGCGATGATCACCGCCTTCGGCGCCGGCATGGACACGGACTTCGATGTATCCAAGCTCCGCTACCACAAGATCATCTGCATGACCGATGCCGACGTGGACGGCAGCCACATCCGCATCCTGCTGCTCACCTTCTTCTTCCGGCACATGCGGCCGCTGATCGAGGAGGGGTATGTGTACATTGCGCAGCCGCCGCTCTACCTGATCAAGCGCAACAAGTTTGAAAAATACGTCTATTCCGACGAGGAGCTGGAGGCGACGCTCAACGAGATCGGCCGCGATCCGAAGCCGACCATCCAGCGCTACAAGGGCCTCGGCGAGATGAACCCCGAGCAGCTCTGGGACACGACGATGGACCCGGACAAGCGCATCATGAAGCGCGTGACCATGGACGACGCGATCGCCGCCGACGAGCTGTTCACGCTGCTCATGGGCGACAAGGTGGAGCCGCGGCGCGAGTTCATCGAGCAGAACTCGAAGCTGGTCGAAAACCTCGATATCTGACGGGCCGCGCCCGCCCCGCCCGGAGGGCGGGAGGGGAGCGCAGCCATGAGGGGGCCGGCCTTGTCGGCGCAGCAGCCCCCGAACCCCCGGTCAATCTTCGTTTGCCTCCCGCTTCCGGCACCGGAGCGGGGAGGGGAGCAATAAGGAGCACACAATGAGCGAAAACAATCTCGAACGCATCCAGCCCATGCACCTCGAGCAGGAGATGAAGAAGAGCTTCATCGCCTACGCCATGGCGGTCATCATCGACCGCGCCCTGCCCGATGTGCGCGACGGTCTGAAGCCCGTGCACCGGCGCATCCTGTATTCCATGGATGAGCTGGGTCTGCAGCCGGACAAGCCGTTCCGCAAGAGCGCGCGCATCGTCGGCGACGTGCTGGGCAAATATCACCCGCACGGAGACTCCTCCGTCTACGAGGCGATGGTGCGCCTCGCCCAGCCGTTCAACATGCGCTATATGCTCGTCGAGGGCCACGGCAACTTCGGTTCGGTCGACGGCGACGGCGCGGCGGCCATGCGCTACACCGAGGCGCGCATGTCCAAAATGGCCACCGAGATGATGGCCGATATTGACAAGGACACCGTTGATTTCTACCCGAACTTCGATGAAACGCTCATGCAGCCCGAGGTGCTGCCGGCGCGCTTCCCGAACCTGCTGGTCAACGGCTCCGGCGGCATCGCCGTGGGCATGGCGACGAACATTCCGCCGCACAACCTCGGCGAGACGATCGATGCGCTGGTCGCCCTGATCGACGACCCGGACATCTCGGTCGATGAGCTGATGCAGTATATCCCCGGCCCGGACTTCCCGACCGGCGGCATCATCATGGGCAAGATGGGCATTGCGAGCGCCTACCGCACCGGCCGCGGCCGCATCGTCGTGCGCGCCAGAACGGAGATCGAGCAGTACGCGGCCAACCGCAGCCGCATCATCGTGACGGAGATCCCCTACCAGGTCAACAAGGCGCGCCTCGTGGAGCGCATTGCCGAGCTGGTGCATGAGAAGAAGATCGAGGGCATTGCCGACCTGCGCGACGAGACCGACCGCAACGGCATGCGCATCGTGATCGAGCTGAAGAAGGACGTCAACGCAAACGTCGTGCTGAACCTGCTCTACAAGCACACGGCCCTGCAGGATACGTTCGGCGCGATCATGCTCGCGCTCGTGGACGGCGAGCCGAAGATCCTCACGCTCAAGGAGATGCTCTCGTACTACCTCGAGCACCAGAAGCAGGTCGTGACCCGCCGCACGCGCTTTGACCTCAACCGCGCCAAGGAGCGCCTGCACATATTGGAGGGCCTGATCATCGCGCTCGATCACATCGACGAGATCGTGGACCTCATCAAAAAGGCGGCCAATCCCCCGGAGGCCAAGACAAAGCTGATGGAGCGCTTTGCGCTGTCGGAAAAGCAGGCGCAGGCGATCCTCGACATGCGGCTGCAGCGCCTCACGGGGCTGGAGCGCGACAAGATCCTCGAGGAGGACCGGCAGCTGCGCGAGCGCGTGGCCTATCTGCAGAGCGTGCTGGATGACGACGGCCTGCTGCTGTCGATCATCAAGGAGGAGGCGCTGGCCGTGCGCGAGAAGTACAGCGACGAGCGCCGCACCGAGATCACGCAGATGATCGACGATATCGATCTGGACGATGTGATTCAGGTCGAGGACATGGCCGTGACCATGACGCACTTTGGCTACATCAAGCGGCTCTCGCCGGACACCTACCGCACGCAGCGCCGCGGCGGCCGCGGCGTGATGGGGCAGACCACGCGCGAGGAGGACTTTGTCGAGTCGCTGTTCGTGACGTGCACGCACGCGCCGATCATGTTCTTTACCAACCTGGGCCGCGTGCTCAAGATCAAGTGCTACGCCATCCCGGAGGCGGGCAGGAACGCGAGGGGG
>SFFC01000054.1 GCA_004556985.1 Clostridiales bacterium
CGCGCTCGCCCGCGCGATGGTCGTGGAGCCGAGCGTGCTGCTCTTTGACGAGCCGCTCTCCAACCTCGACGCCAAGCTGCGCGTCTCCATGCGCACGGAAATCCGCCGCATCCAGCAGACGCTGGGCATCACCGCCGTCTACGTCACACACGACCAGGCGGAGGCAATGGCAATTTCCGACAACATCATCATCATGAACAAAGGCGTCATCGCGCAGATGGGCACGCCGGAAGCCATCTACTACCATCCCAGCAGCGAGTTTGTCGCGGACTTCATCGGCGAGGTCAACTTCCTCACGGGCGACATCGTCTCGACCGACGGGGGCATGTGTACGCTGAACATCGCGGGCCACCCCGTGCGCGTCGAGAATCCGGACGGCTTCCCCATCGGCAAAACCTGCAAGATCGTCCTGCGTCCCGAGGCGGGCATCCTTGCCGACACGGGCGCGCTGCCCTGCAAGGTCGTGCTCTCCTGCTTCATGGGCGCGTATCAGAACTACCATGTCATGGTCGATGACACGCTCGTCAAGCTCGCGGACTATTGCCCCGTCGGCCGCAAGGTCTATCAGGTCGGCGACACGGCCTATCTCTCCTTCAAAGAGGGCTGCGTACACATGCTTTGATGCCCTGCGCGATTTTTCCTCTGCATACGCAAAGCCCCTTCGCGATTGCGAAGGGGCTTGTCTATACGATTCTGCGTCAAAATGGGTTCAAACAGCGCGAAGCAAGAAGGGTCAAGGGATGAAATCCCTTGCGGGGTTTGGGGCAGCGCCCCAAGCGGGTTCCAGGGCGGCCGACCCGGGGAACTCGCATGGTCGCGTCAAGGACGCTCCCTGCGATTCCCGACGCTCCGCCTGCCTGTTTCCGCCACAGGCGGCGGCCGACCCGGGGAACTCGCATGGTCGCGTCAAGGACGCTCCCTGCGATTCCCGACGCTCCGCCTGCCTGTTTCCGCCACAGGCGGCGGCAGGCTTCGGTCCCAAGCCCCTGTCTTTGGTTCACTCGCTCATATGCCATTTCGCCATACAATAAGCCGCCGCATGATGCCTTGCTCACTCAGCCATTCTGCCAGCGGATCTGCTCGCCCGTAATCAGCGGATAGCGCGCCAGCTCGCTGCCATCGAGATTCTCCCTGTGCATGTCGACCGCCGTGATCTGGTGGTTCTCGTAGGTCGTGTAGTAGTAGATGCCCTTCTGCGCGTTGCAGCAGGAGGTGTAAAGCGTGATCTCGTATTTGCCCTCGCCGACGTCGCAGCAGCCGCGCTGCTGATCGACCGAGCCGAGGATGTGGAAGAACTGGCTGACGCTCTCCATCTCCGAATCGCCGGAAACCGCGTGCATCTTCGTGAACGCCACGCGCACGAAGCGCGACTGCGAGGAGAGATCGCCCGGCAGGCCGAGCGCGCCCATGCCGCGGCTGTACGCCGTGAGCGGCACACTCCAGCAGTTCTCCGGCTGGCGGGGCGAGAGATGCATGTAGTTGTTCAGCGCAAACATCTGCTGGTCAAACGGCGGGTTGTTCGTCATGACGCCGACGGGGTTGTCGTAGATTTTGAGGCCCTCACGAACGGCCTCCACCGTAATCACCTCGTCCCTGTCGGCGATGAGCCAGTGCAGCTGCGCCAGCGGCAGCTGCTCGCTGAAGGGCTCGTCGATCAGGTTGATGCGCGCAAGCAGCGTCCGCGCCTCGGCGACCGAGGCGCACTGCCCCAGCACCCAGGGAATGAACTCGAACTGCGCGACGTTGTCCTTCCCCGCCGCGCGCTTCTCGTAATGCGCGTTGCCCACGAAGTTGAGCCCGGCCATGCCCAGCCCCTTCTCGTTCATCGCGTCGTAGTACAGCGGCACGCCGCCCGCGACATAGGCCATGCCGATCATCGCGTAATGCTGCTTCATCGGGCCCATCGCGCGGAAGTCAAACGGATAATTCCGCGGCGTCACCGTCACCTCGTCGCCATAGGAAAACTCATAATCGAGCGTCCTGCCAAAGTAAAAATCCTTCGTCTTATACGTCGCTGCCGTGCACATGCCAAAGCCTCCCCTTTCCTTTTTGAGCGTTTCAAGCCGTCCGTTTTCAGCCTGATTGTAGCATAAACGCTTTGCCGATTTCAATACGAACGACCGACCGGCAGAAAATCTCCCGCCATCGGTTGAAACTTCCGTCCCGGCGTGTTAAGATGTTCCTGCTGCCCGCAAGGCGCAATTCACTTCGATAAAGGAGGGCCCGATCATGCCCTGCACAACCATACTGATTGGAAAACACGCCACCTACGACGGCTCCACCATGATGGCCCGGAACGAGGATTCCGGCCCCGACGGCTTCGCGCCCAAGAAATTCGTCGTCGTGCAGCCCGAGGAGCAGCCTCGCCGCTACCAGTCCGTCATCTCCAAGGTCGTCATCGACCTGCCGGAGAACCCCATGCGCTATACCGCCATGCCCAACGCCCTGCCCGACCGCGGCATCTGGGGCGAGGCCGGCTTCAACGCCTGCAACGTCGCCATGTCCGAAACCGAGACGATCACCTCCAACGCCCGCGAGCTGGGCGCGGATCCGCTCGTCCCCGGCGGCATCGGCGAGGAGGACATGCTCACGATCGTTCTCCCCTATATCCATTCCGCCCGCGAGGGTGTGCTGCGCCTGGCCGGGCTGCTGCGCCAGTACGGCACCTATGAGATGAACGGCATCGGCTTCCAGGACGCAGACGAAATCTGGTGGATGGAGACCATCGGCGGCCACCACTTCATCGCCAGGCGCGTGCCGGACGACTGCTACGTCGTCATGCCCAACCAGCAGGGCATCGACTTCTTCGACTTCACCGATGCCTTCGGCGCGCAGAGGGATCATCTCTGCTCCCCGGACATGCTCGAGTTCATCGCAGGAAACCATCTCGATCTCTCGATGTCCCCCGTTCCGCTCGCGCAGCAGACCCGCTTTGACGTGCGCGCCGCGCTGGGCAGCCATACCGCATCGGATCATTCCTACAACACGCCCCGCGCCTGGTACATGGAGCGCTATCTGAACCCGACGACGTACAGATGGGACGGCCCCCAGGCCGACTTCTCGCCCGAGAGCGACCGCCTGCCCTGGAGCATGGTTCCGGAGCACAAGGTCACGGTCGAGGATGTCAAGACCGTCCTCTCCTCCTGCTACGAGGGCACGCCCTACAACCCTTACGCGCAATACGGCGACGCCTCCGAGCGCGGCAAATACCGCCCCATCGGCGTCAACCGCAACAACTTCGTCGCCCTGACCCAGCTGCGCCCGAATGTGCCTCAGGCGATCGCCGCCGTCGAATGGATCGCGGTCGGCTCCAACGCGTTTAACGGCATGCTCCCCTTCTACGGCAACGTGGAGCGCACGCCGGCTTACCTCGCGGGCACGACCGCCGAGGTCACGACGGAGAATTTCTATTGGGCCAACCGCCTGATTGCCGCGCTTTGCGACGCGCATTATCACGCCTGCATCGCCTTTGTCGAGCGCTATCAGAACAAGCTCGCCGCCAAAGGCCATGAAATGCTCCATGCGTTTGACGAGGGCGCCCGCACGGCGTCGGATCTGCCCGCCTACCTCGCGGACTGCAACGACCGCATCGCCGAATTCGCCCGGGCTGAGACGGGCGATCTGCTCGACAAGGTGCTCCTCGCCGCGAGCCTGCGCATGAAAAACGCCTACTCCCGCGCCGACGCATAATCCCTACATTTTTTCAAAAGGAGCAATACCCTTATGAAATCCTGGAAGGCTCTGCTGCGGCGCAAGGACGTCGCCTGTACATTTCAGCGCTACGGCATCGACGCGCTGGGCGCGATGGCGCAGGGACTGTTCTGCACGCTGCTGGTGGGCACCATTCTCAACACCCTCGGTCAGCAGCTTCACATCGGCTTTCTGACCGCGCCGGTCGTCACCATCCAGTCCGGCGGGCAAGCGATCGGCTACACGATCGGCGGTCTGGCCTCGCTGATGGTCGGCCCGGGCATCGCCGTGGCGATCGGCTCTGCGCTGCATTGCCCGCCGCTCGTGCTGTTTTCGCTGATTCCGGTCGGCTTTGCGGCCAACGCGATGGGCGGCTCCGGCGGCCCGCTGGCCGTCTATGTCGTGGCGATTGTCGCCTGCGAGCTGGGCAAGCTCGTCTCCAAGGAGACGCGCATCGACATCCTCGTCACCCCGCTGGTCACGATCCTCTCGGGCATCGGCGTGTCGGCGCTGGTCGCCGCGCCCATCGGCCGGGCGGCCAACGCCGTCGGCCAGGCGATCATGTGGGCGACGGAGCTTCAGCCCTTCTTCATGGGCATGCTCGTCTCCGTGCTCATCGGCATGGCGCTGACGCTGCCCATCAGCTCCGCCGCGATCTGCGCCTCCTTCGGCCTGGTCGGCCTGGCGGGCGGCGCGGCCGTCGCGGGCTGCTGCGCGCAGATGGTCGGCTTCGCCGTCATGAGCTTCAAGGAGAACGGCTGGGGCGGCCTCGTCGCGCAGGGCGTGGGCACGAGCATGCTGCAGATGCCCAACATCGTCAAAAACCCGCGCGTCTGGATTCCGCCGACGTTGGCCTCGGCGATCACCGGGCCCATCGCGACCTGCCTGTTTCGTCTGGAGATGAACGGCTCGCCCGTCTCCTCGGGCATGGGCACCTGCGGCTTCGTCGGGCAGATCGGCGTCTACACCGGCTGGGTCAGCGACATCGCCGCCGGCCTCAAGCCCGCGATCACGGCGATGGACTGGCTGGGCATGGCGCTGGTGTGCTTTGTCCTCCCGGCTGTGCTGAGCGTGCTGTTTGCGGCCCTGCTCAGGCGCCGGGGCTGGATCCGCGAGGGCGATCTGAAGCTGGATCTGTGAGAAAGGGCTCCGCGTCGCCCGTGCGCCCGCCCGCGCGAGCGGAGATTCCCCTATTTTTTAAGTCCCATACAAGGCGGAAATCCAAGGAAAGCCCATGCTTTGACTGGCAAAGCATGGGCTTTGTTGATGATTGACGCCGCAGGGATCGTCCTGCTGTTTCCCTTAGTCGCCGATTACATTGCCGAACTCCATACCGGAGCCGAAGCACCAAACCAGGTATTCTGCATAGGCGCCGTCGATGTTGCCAACGACCTCGCCGGCCGCATACAGGCCGGGCACCGGCTGCTCATTCACGTCCAGCACCTCGAAGCGATCCGAGATGTTGACGCCGCCCAGAGACGTCGCAAAGCGCGCGACGGTCTGCAGGATGTAGAACGGGCCATCCGTGGACATTTCCGGCGTGTTCGCACGCTTGAACGGATCGGGATTGCCCGCAGCCGCGTTCGCATTGTACGCAGCAACCGTCTCTTCAAGCTTCGCGCCGTCCAGGCCCATCGCCGCCGCGGCATCCGCGAGCGTGTCGCCCTTGACAAACTTGGTCACGCCCGCGCCGTTCTCCTCGAGCAGCTGCGCCACCTTGTCCTTCTTGAGGAAGGTGTACTGATCCAGAATGTCCGTGCACAGATCGAAGCCGGCCTGATCCATCACGATGTAGAGGCGGCCATCCTCCGACTTGTACATGGAAGCGCGCGCAATATCCAGTTCATCGCCGTCCTCGTTGACCACACGCTGGCAGTCCTTGTTGACCGCGATGGAGCCGGTCTTCTTGAACAGCTGTGCAACGACGAAATGGATGTGGATGCCGTAGCCCGGCTCGGTCTCCACGCCGAAGTGCTTGGTGGCCACCTTGTCCATATTGAACATGGGCACGCCAATTTCCTTCATCATGATATGGCCGTCTCCCGTTGCGCCCACCGGGCCGTAATAAATCACGCGATCCAGAATAGAGGGATCCGTAATCAGATCCGTATTGTTGCCGTAGCCGCCGGTTGCCATCAGCACCTTGCCGGCATGGATGGTGATCTTCTGTCCATTCTCGCCGATCGCCTCCACGCCTACCACGGCGTTTCCGTTCGTGATCAGATGCGTCGCGCGCGTGTTCAGCATCACCGGCACGCCCTCCTCGAGCACCCGCTGATACACCGTATTGATTGCGGTCGCGGCGCGGCCCTCACAGCCGTAATTCACGATCGCCTCGCCCTCGACAGGCTCCCCCGTGATGCCCACGCCCTCGCTCTTCAGCCATTCGATGGTCGGTGTGGACAGACGCGCCTGCATCATCGTCAGGCGGGCATTGCTGCTGAACTTGCCGATCTTGCACAGGTGCAGGAACAGCTCCTCGATGTTCGCCTCCGTCTCGTCCGCATCCTCAGACACCGCATAGCCGGGCATGCCGCCGCCAGCCATGGCCGTCGCGCCGCCGATGGCCGGCATCTTCTCGATCACGAGAATGTCCTCGACGCCGTTTTCATGCGCGGACAGCGCAGCGGACAGGCCTGCTGCGCCTGCGCCGACGATCACAAGATTGCAGTCGATTTCCTCCTCCTGCGCAGCGTCCGCAGCGTCCACCGGGGCAGAGAAGATTACCGCATCCTCAGCGCCGGCCTGACGGAGCGCATCCTCCGCAGCGGCCAGCACAGCCTTTGAGGTGACTGTGCACCCTGCGACGGTATCTACCGCAAGCGTCTGCTTCTCGACGATTGTGCCGGGCAGCTTCTCGATGGCCGTGGAGCCGATACCGTCCGTTTCGTTCGGGCCTTCCGCCCGGACAGAGAGGATCGAATCCTCGCTGACCTCGACCGTCACCGTGACCTCGCCGCCAAAGCCGGCAGCCGCCGCGGTATACTCACCCGGTGTAAAACCGCCCTGCGCAAGCGAAACGCCTGCGACAAGCACGAGGCTCAGTGCCAGCACCAGCACGGCAGCCCATCTCGTTCTTCCCATTCCCATAGACAATCCTCCTTTAATGTTGTGATGATTGACATCCGATTCACATTATACTATACTGATCACAACATTTTCGTTCGAATTCGAACAAAAGGAGAAAGAAATTATCAATGGTAGCGGCTGTCCTGCATCAGTCTCCGCTGTTTCGCGATCTGTCGGACAGCGAGATCCAGTCTCTGATCAAGGCGATGAACGGACGGGTGCTGGCTGTGAGCAAGCATCAGACGATCTATCGGCCCAGCGATCCTGCCAGAGGGATTTTCATCGTGCTCACCGGATCAATCCTCTCATTCCACGATGACCTGTGGGGAAATCGGCACACCGTCGCCCACTTCCCTCCCGGAGCGATCTTTGGTCTCCCCCATGCCATACTTCCCGGCGCAACGATGAGCCTGACGGCCACCGCCAGCGAGGAGAGCACGATTTTGTCCCTGGATGTGCTGCGAATCCTGCGCAATCCCGGGCTGTCGCCTCTGAGCCCGGCGCTGTCGCGGAATCTGGCGCTCATCCTCGCCGAAAAGCTCGCTGACGGGGTCGAGCATCTGGCGCACATGAATCATCGCACCACGCGGGGCAAGCTGCTTTCCTACCTCTCCGCAGAGGCGCGCAGACAAAGGAGCTGCGCTTTCACCGTGCCGTTCAATCGTCAGCAGCTGGCCGATTATCTCGGCGTACAGCGCGCCGCCATGTGCGCCGAGCTTTCCAGAATGCAGAAGGATGGCCTGATCGAATACCATCGCAATCGCTTTACCCTGCTCACCGTCGACCAGCTCCTATGATGGTTTGCCTGTCTGAACGTCCATGGCGGCCTTTTCCCCGAAAGGTCATGTTTGCTCAATCCCTCGTCGCCGCCCCCTATCCTTCGCACAGCCGCAAGCAGATGGACTGCGGGCCAGCCATGCTCCCGGAATCAGGCGAAGCCTTCCGCCCTTTGCAGCCTGACGGCCTCAAATTCCTGCAGGGTTGCGTCGAGCACGGTCTGCATCTGCCTGCGCATGGTCTTGCGGCAAACCAGCCCCGCGCTCCAGGTGAGGGGCACGTCCAGCGGGACGGCGACCAACGGCGCGAAGTAGTGCGCGCAGTGGGGCGGAATCAGGCAGATGCCGCCCTCTCCGCACAGGCTCAGCGTGATGTAGTAACCGGAAACGTATTGTGGGGAGTGGGGCTTCTCACAACGAATCACAACCTGGGGACAATGCGTCTCAACATATTCCTTCAGGCCGGGGACGCGTTCAAATTCATAGATGTACAGCTTCTGCCCGATCAGGTCTTCCAGGGTAATCTGCTTTCTGGAAGCGAGCGGATGGTCGGGCATCATCAGGCAGGAGCGTCCCTCCGTGATCAGAGGGACGTAGTGCAGCAGCGGTGAGCGCGTCATCGGCGCGTCGTAGAGTTCCATCGCGTCAATCTGCCCGTCCAGCAACGCCTTGCACAGCGCCTCGACGGTGTCCTCGATGTGCTCGAGCTGAATGCTGGGGCATCGGCTGCGCACCGCATACTGAATAACCGGGTAGAAGTCGGGTACCAGCCCCTTGATGGAGCCGATGCACACGGTGCGCTCTGCCTGGATTTCCGTCTCCCTGCAGCGATAGAGCATGTGCTGGGTCATCTCCAGAATCCGCTGCGCGTCCTCAAGAAAGACCTCTCCCGCCGGCGTGAGCGTCATGCCGCGCGGGCTGCGGATGAACAGGGGCACGCGCACCTCACGCTCCAGCCGGGTGATCTGCTGCGCCAGCGCAGGGGTGGACAGATACAGCACCTCCGAGGCGGAGGTCATGCTGCCCATCCTGGCGATGCAGACGAAGGATTCGAGCTGCTTGATATCCATATGCGCATCTCCTTGGAGTATGAATATTTGCTTTACACTATTATACAGCATTTCTAATGGACAAGCAACCGCATTCACTGTATAATTTCCACAAAAGAACTGCTCAGACAGTCAAACTGATCACAAGGAGGATACGGGTATGGACAAGATTTCCCGCAGAGGGTTCCTCAAGGGCATGGCGGCTGGTGCGGCTGGCGCTATTGGCGCGGGCATGATCGGCACATCCGCTTTCGCCGAGGAGAAGAGCGGCATCCAGTGGGATGCGGAGTATGACGTTGTGGTTCTGGGCTACGGCGGTGCCGGTGCGAACGCGGCTGTGGCTGCCAGCGAGCAGGGTGTCAAGGTTCTGCTGGCTGAAAAGGCGCCCGAGGGCGCTGAGGGCGGCAACACCGCCGTCTCCGGTCAGTTCGTCATGGCGACTGACGATGCCGAGGGCTTGTACGAGTACCTGACCACGCTGATGGGCAAGTTCCAGAACTGGGACCCCGAGGCGGTCATGGCGTACTGCCAGGGCTGCGTGGAAAACTACGCCTGGATGGTCGGCCCGATGGGCGGCGATCCCGCGCTGGTCGCGCCGGTCGAGCATCCCTCTGCCGGCATGGAAGCCAACAACCCCGCCTGGAAGAAGGCGGACGGCACCGATGGCAATCTGCTTGACCCGTACAAGATCGGCCGTACCGATTACTGGTACTACAACTGGGACGAGTTCCCGGAGATCCCCGCCAGCAAGCACTGCCTTTGCCTGACTGCCTCCGGCACGCGTTTTGACCGCAGCTACTACAACCTCTGCCAGAACGCCGTCAAGGCGCACGACATTGACGTGTGGTTCTCCGCCCCTGGCAAGAAGCTGATCACTGATGCTGACGGCGTCGTGATCGGCGTGGTCATCAACAAGGACGGCGCCGATGTCAAAATCAAGGTCAACGGCGGCGTCGTGCTGGCCTGCGGCGGCTTCGAGCACAACCAGGAAATGATCTCCAGCTACCTGCAGATGCCCTATGTGCATCAGCAGGGCGGTCTGTACAACGACGGTGACGGCATCAAGATGGCGCTGAGCGCCGGCGCCGACCTGTGGCACATGTCCAACTCTGCCGGCTTCACCTGGACACACAAGCGCCCGCATCTGGACACCGTGTCCCTGTTCGGCGGCCCCAAGGCCACCTCGGGCATTTTCGTCGGCCTCGGCGGCGATCGCTTCATGAACGAGGCCGCTGCCGCCCGCCACGGCCGCATCTACATCGGCGGTCGTTGGATCTCCACGCCGATGCCGCTGCCGGCTTACCTCGTGCAGGATGCCGATCAGCTCGCTGCCGGCAACAAGCTGGTGGGCGCGTTCTCGGACGGCTATGTAGACGAGCTGGCGACCGGCGAGGTCCTCATGGGTGAGACGCTTGAAGCGCTGGCTGAGGCTATCCGCAACTCCGAGGGCGGTACCGATGCGCCCGACTTCAGCACCGAGCGCTTCGTGGCGACCGTCGCCGCCTACAACAAGCGCTATGACGCCGGTGAGGATGCCGACTATGGCCGTCCCTTCAGCACCATGGTGCCCGTCAAGACCGGCCCCTTCTATGCCACCAAGATCGGCCCGACCTACTTCAACACGCAGGGCGGCCCGCGCAAGAACAAGTTCGGCCAGGTGATCAACACCGAGGGCCTGCCCATCGAGGGCCTGTTCGAGGCCGGCGAGATGGGCTCCATCTTCTGCGACATGTACAACGGCGGCGGCAACCTGGGCGAGACGATGGCCTTTGGCCGCATTTCCGGTACCAACGCTGCCAAGCGCGCCAAGGGTGAGTTCAAGAGCGAGAGCACCCCTGTGACCACCTTCGTCGGCGAAATCTACGCCGCCGGTACGACCCGCCCCGCCAGCACGGGCACTGCGGCCGCAGAGGACATCACCGGCACCTTTAAGGACGGCGTCTATGAAGGCACCGGCACCGGCATCGGCGGCAAGATCGTCGTCGCCGTGACCATCGAGGACGGCAAGATCACCAACGTCGACATCGTCAGCCATAATGAGACGGAAGGCCTCGGCGGTGTGGCGCTGCCGGAGTACGCCCGTCAGACGGTCGAAAAGCAGAGCCTGGACATTGATGCGATCTCCGGTGTTACCGTGACCCTTGATGCCTACAAGCAGGCTGTGAACGACGCGCTGGCCAAAGCCGTCATGTAATCCTTCATATTCTTCGGGGTTCGGCCTTTGCCGCGTCAGCGCGGAAAGGGCCGAACCCTTTTTGCAAAAGAGAACCAGCAGCTATGCTGGTGGAAGTTAAAGCTTTAGCTAAACTCAATAAGGCTGAACATTTTACTCCCGGCTTTATCTGTGTTCTTCATACCTTTGGGCGCAGCCTTCAATGGAATCCTCATATTCACGTTCTTGTTTCCGAAGTCGCTGTCGGTCGCATCACGCCTTGGAAACGCATCAAACACTTCAACTATGCTCTCTTGCGCAAATCCTTCTGTACCGCTCTGCTGAATCGTCTCCATGATAAACTCGGCGATTCTTTCAAGAAAGTCAAATCTGACATGTGGTGGACGCCGTCGCTGCGAATCTGCAGGAACATGTCAGCAGCATGCGCCGCCTGGCCATCCAGCAGAGAATGCTTGAGCGCGCAGAATACATCGTCTCGATGCTGCACCGCAGCGCGGACGGGCCCGTTTTCGAGATCGTGCAGAGCCCGGCTTTCTACCGGCTGTTTGTGCGAACCTATCAGGAGGAGCACATCTCCGCTTCGGAGGAAACCGCAGAGTTTGCCCGCTGGAATGCGTATATCCCCATCGACGTCGCCTCTCTGCGCTACGACATGGAACGGTTCCTGAACGGTGAAAAGCAACTCAACGTCAACATCGGCAACATCATGCGGGAAGAGGACTTCCTGGAATTGGGCTTTGAGCAAAGCGAAAGAGTCGAATACATCCCGTCCAGAAGATGCCTGCTCTCCTTTCGTCGTATGATTTGATTACACCACAATACTCGAGAGAAAAAGAAGAAATCCGAACCCATCCCCAATTGGGATTAAGTTCGGATTTCTCAAGTATGGTGGAGCATAGGGGAGTCTCCTCTCGCGCCTCGACGGCGCTCGGTCAGCCCGGCTCTGACAGCCCCACCGGGCTGTCATTCACTCCCGGGCCAGGTTCGACTCCCCCTGGCCAGCCGGCAATCATTGAGATAAGAAAAAACCTCAGCGATTGCTGAGGTCTTGGTGGAGCATAGGGGAGTCGAACCCCTGACCTTTTGAATGCCATTCAAACGCGCTACCAACTGCGCTAATGCCCCGTCAACGTTATGTATTATACTCCCGACGGTCGATTTTGTCAACCTCTTTTTCCAACTTTTTTGCCGCGTCCGCGCGGTTTCAGCAAAAAGCGGGACAGAATCGGCCCGTTCGCCCCGCTCATCCCTTCTTCATAGGCGCAAATTGCTTGTTAAATTCTCTTCAAAGCCGTCGCTTCTCTTGACTTGAATCCCATAAACAGAGTATAATAAAGCCAAATAGGCTTAGAGCACATGCGTCTGGCCTGTTTGAAACCATCATCCCGAGGGCCTTTGCCCTTTTCATCATTCATGGGAGCTTCCCATCAGTTCAGGAGGAGATTTTCTTATGCGTCGAATTGGCGTCCTGACCTCCGGCGGCGACTCGCCGGGCATGAACTATGCGGTCATGTCTGTGGCCAAAGCCGCCCGGTATTACGGCATGTCCCTGATCGGCATCAAGCGCGGCTACAACGGCACGCTCTGCCGCAGCCACAATATCGCCGACGACATGGTCGAGCTCGACCTGGATACCATTCTGGATATCGCCGACCAGCCCGGCACCTACCTGCGCACAGCGCGCTGCCTCGATTTCCTCAAGCCGGAGATGCGCGCCCATGCCGTCAACAACATCCATGAGATGGGCATCGAGGGCATCGTCGTCATCGGCGGAGACGGCTCCTATCATGGCGCGATGGAGCTCTGCGCGCTGGGCGTGCCCTGCGTCGGCATCCCGGGCACCATCGACAACGACCTGGCCTATACCGAGAATACCCTCGGCTTTGATACCGCCGTCAACTCCTGCATGGCCGACATCCGCGCCATCCGCGCGACCAGCCGTTCGCACGACCGCCCCGGCGTCGTCGAGGTCATGGGCCGCCACTGCGGCGACATCGCGCTGCGCGCCGCGGCCAGCACCGGCGCGGAGATCGTGCTCGTGCCGGAGGTCTCCTGGTCGATCCAGGAGGTCGCCGACCGCCTCTGCCGCCTGATCGACGCGGGCAACCTGCGCGCGACGGTCATCGTCGCCGAGGGCGCGTGGGATTCCATGCAGCCCACCGACTGGCAGCATTACCTGATCGCTCAGGGCGAGCGCGCGCACGACGACAGCACCATCTCCACCAACTATCTGGCGAAGATCCTGCGCTGCAAGTGCAAGGCGGAGGCCCGCCCGACGGTTCTGGGCTACACCCAGCGCGGCCAGTCCCCGTCCTCCTACGACAGCTGGTTTGCGTTTGAGGCAGGCAACCTCGCGGTCAACCTGCTGCGCAACGGCATCGGCAACCAGGTCATCGGCATCAAGGATGGCCGCGTCTACTACATGCCCATCGCGATGGCACTGCAGCAGAAGCGCGAGTTCAACCTCTCGCTCTACAACATGATCAACTCGCTGTAACCCTTTGCGCGAGACCATCCGGGGATATTCGCTTGACGAATATCCCTCTTTTTCTCTGATTCCACCCACGTCCCAAAAGGAGTGCCTATGCTGCGCAAGAACGATGTCTTTGAGATGACCTGCGATGCCTTCGGGCAAGACGCGCAGGGCGTGTGTCGCCATGAGGGCATGGCGGTGTTCGTGCCGGGCCTGCTGCCGGGCGAGCGCGCGCTGGTGCGAATCGTCAAGCCCGAGAAGCGCTACGCCTTCGGGCGCATCGAGCGCCTGCTCGAAACGAGCCCCGACCGTCGCGAGCCGCCCTGCCCCATCTACAAGCGCTGCGGCGGCTGCTCCTGCCAGCACATGAGCTATGAGGCCTCGCTGCGCTTCAAGCGGGAGCAGGTGCAGGCGCTGCTTGAGCGCGTCGGCGGGCTTTCGATCGAAGTGCCGCCGGTACTGGGCATGGCGCATCCCTTTGCCTACCGCAACAAGGGCGCGTATCCCGTCGCGCAGGGCAAGGATGGCCCCGCCTGCGGCTTTTTTGCCCCGCGCAGCCACGACCTCGTGCCGCTGCCGGAGGGCGGCTGCCTGATTCAGGGCGAGGATTCTGCCCGCGCCGTACAGGCCGTGCTCCGCTGGATGCGCCAAACCGGCGCTTCCGCCTACGACGAGACGACGGGCCGCGGGCTCGTCCGCCACATCATGACCCGCTCGACGACCGCCGGCGGCCTGATGGTCGTGCCCGTCGTCACGGACGCGAGGATTCCGCAGCCGGAGCTGCTCGTCCGCCTGCTGCGCGAGGCCGTGCCGGGGCTGGAGAGCGTCTGCCTGAGCGTCAACCGCCGCCGCACGAACGTGATCCTCGGCGACGAGCTGCACACGCTCTGGGGCAAGCCCGTGATGGAGGACATGCTCGGCGGCCTGCGCTTCTCCGTCTCCCCGCTGTCGTTCTTCCAGGTCAACCCGGCGCAGACGGAGCGGCTCTACGGTCTGGCACTCGAGTACGCGCAGCTGACCGGCAGCGAGACCGTCGTGGACGCCTACTGCGGTGCAGGGACGATCTCTCTGCTCCTGGCGCAGAAGGCAAAGTGCGTCATTGGCATCGAGATCGTGCCGCAGGCCATCGACAACGCGCGCGAAAACGCGGCGCGCAACGGCATCACGAACGCAGAATTCCTCGTCGGCGCGACGGAGGAGCTCCTGCCCCGTCTCGTCGCGGAGGGCCTTGCGCCGGACGTGATCGTCATCGACCCGCCGCGCAAGGGCTGCGAGCGCGCCGTTCTGGACGCGATTCTCGCCGCGAAGCCCAAGCGCGTCGTCTACGTCTCCTGCGGCGCGCCGACGCTCGCGCGCGATGCGAAGATCCTCTGCGAGGGCGGCTACGCGGCGCAGGCCGTGCAGTGCGTCGACATGTTCTGCTGGACGGGGGCGGTGGAAACTGT
>SFFC01000166.1 GCA_004556985.1 Clostridiales bacterium
TTGACCGCGTCGGTGGTGACGGTCGCGCCGGAGATGGAGTCGATCTCCGCGGACTGCGCCGCAAGGATGGCGTCGCGCAGCGTCTCGCCGTGCAGGCCGCCGATGCTGGGCGTCTCACCGGAGACGTCCACCGCCACGTCGGTGATCTTCGATGCGTCGAAGGTCATGGTGACGGTCACATCGCCGATGCCCTTGGCGGTGGCGGTGTAGGTGCCCGGCGTGTAGACGGCCTCCTCAGCCGCGGCGGACGCGCCGACCAGATTGGTCGCGGCCACGGCCAGGGAGCCGGCGGCGGCGGCCTTCAGAAAGCTGCGTCGGGAAAGGTTCTTGCTCATATGCAACCTCCTTGAAATGGTTATCGCATCTATCCGCGCACACGGATACATGCTGCTGTCCGTATTATAGAGCACGGCCGCAAAAGAATGTGAATGAAAAAACAATCCCGGCTGATTAAAAATTAAAACGGCCGCCCGGGCCTCTGCGGCGGGGCGGCGGAAGGGAGCGAAGGATGAACGATTTGCAGATCGCCTGCTTTGTGGCCGTCGCCCAAACGGGGCGCTTCAGCGCGGCGGCGGGGAAGCTGTACCTGTCCAAGCCGACGGTCTCCTACCAGATCAGGGCGCTGGAGACGGAGCTGGGCACGCCGCTGTTTTCCCGAACGGCGGGCGCGACCGAGCTGACCGACGCGGGACGGGTGCTGCTGCCGCTGGCGCAGCGGCTGCTCAGGGACTTCGCCGCAGCCAAGAAGGCGATGGCCCGCGTCACGGGCGGGGACGGCGTGCACCTGGTCGTGCCGCCGGGCGTGTTTCTGCTGGATACGCGGATGGTGCGGCAGATCGCCTCGGAGGCGGAGCAGCAGACCGGCGCGACCGTGCTGTGCGAGCCGGTGCCGCTCTCCCCGGAGGACAGCGTGCAGGACCTGCTGGAGGGGCGCATCGATCTGCTCATCATCGCGCGCCACTCGGCGCAGAAGCACGGCGCGCAGCTCGAGATGACCCCGCTCTTTGAGAGCGGGCAGTATGCGATACTGCCCGCTGCGCATCCACTCGCGCAGCGCGAGGAGATCGCCCCGGAGGATCTGGCCGGGGAGACGCTGCTCATGAGCGACGAGGACAACTGCTTTCTGCCCGAGATCCGGGCCTGCTTCCAGCGCCGGGGCGTGGAGGCGGTCTGGCGGCAGATGACCTCCTACAAGGTGCTCATGCCGTTTGTGGAGATGGGCAAGGGCGTGACGTTCATGCCCCGGCGGGTGGCGGACATGCGCGGCGTGGTCTTCCGCCCGTTCCGGCTGGACAGGCCGCAGCAGATCGTCCTGTGCAGCCTGAAAAAGCAGACGGACGTGCGCCTGCAGCAGGTTGCGCGCATCGTCCGCTGCGCGGTGCTGGCCGTCTATGGCGACAGGAAAACGGCGCAGTGAGCCGGCGCGGCGCTTGTGAAACTGAATTGCACAGCAAAGGCGCATGGGCGCATCCGATCGGATCGACGGTCGGCGCGCCCATGCGCCTGATATTCTATTGCATCTAAACTCTGAAATACAGAATCTTCCACATTTCAATCACAAGCGACGGGAAAACCTTGCCTCCCCTCGATAGGGGAGGTGCCGCCATCGGCGGCGGAGGGGTTGCCCATCAAGCAGACAGGGGGAAAACCCCTCAGTCAGCTTCGCTGACAGCTCCCCTATTGAGGGGAGCCAAGAGGCTTACGGTGCAGACCGCAAACCAACCCGAGATTGATACAAGTTGAATTTGTGCATTGAGGATTTAGCGGCAAAGCAGTATCAGTCAAAGCTGTAGCTTTCCTCGCTCTTGTCCGTGTGCACGGCGGCGCACAGGCAGGCGATGGTCGCCGCCAGCAGCAGCGCCGCCCAGAACACGCCCTGCCATTCCGCGCCGGTGAGGCCCAGGAACGACTCGGTGCGCACGCACAGCGCCACGGCCTCGCCCAGCTGCGCGTCGCCGCCGTCCACATCCCAGGCCAGGGACGCGCCCAGCAGGCGCTCGCGCACGTTGCTCTGCGCCGCCTCCGCCTTCACCCGCAGGCGGATAGTCTGCGTCGCGGCGCATACGCCGCCCTCGCCCTCCTCGGCGGCGGGGATATGCAGCGTGTACGCCAGCGCGCCGTTTTCAAGGCGCTGTGGCCCCTCGCTCTGCTGCGCGCTCACGGCCTGCGCGCCGTCGTCAGGCGCGTCCGCCTCGGCGGCGGTGGCCTCAGCCTCGTCCTGCGCGAGCGTCAGCCCCTCGGGCAGCACGCACGTCAGGCGCACGTCCGCCTCCGCCAGGCCGCTGTTGACCACCAGAATCCGCAGCGTCGTCTCGTCGCCGACCTCCAGATTGCTGCTCTCCGAGAGCAGCTGCGCGCTGATGCGCGGCGCGCACAGCTGTACCCGCGGCACGGCGATGCGCTCGCCGTCCACCCGCAGCGAGGCGGCCAGCAGGCGCGTCGCATCCTCGTCGCCGTCAAGCGCGTCCGCGTCCACCGTCACGGGGAGCTCGACGGCCAGCAGGCTCGCCGCCGCGCCCGCGTCATCTGCGGACGCGGCCTCGGCGCGCACCTGTCCGCTCACGCGGCGGCCTGTCATCACAAAGCCCTCGGGCAGCGCGCCCGCCAGCGTTACGCCGTCCGGCAGGATCATCTCAAACGGCACGTCCTTCGCCGCCATGCCCGCGTTGGTGATCTCCACGCGGTAGGTCAGCGCATCGCCAAGCCGCGCGCGGCCCTCGTCCGCGCCCAGCACCTGCGCCTGCGCCGCCACGTCGGAGACGCAGATCGCCAGCGGCGCGCGCGCCCGGT
>SFFC01000167.1 GCA_004556985.1 Clostridiales bacterium
CCCGGAGGTCGCCGCGGAGATCGACAGGCTCGTGCGCGCGGAGCTGCTGGGCAAGAGCGACGTGCAGGCCCCTGTGGTGCAGGAGGCTGGCGCGGAGGATGACCTCGACGGCGAAGCCTTTGACGCGGAGCTGCCGGAGCTGGACGAGGAATAATCCATCAGGGGAGCCGGCAGGCTCCCTTTTCTATTGTCTCTCCCTTGACAAGCGGCAGAAACCTGTTAAGATATTATCAGGCTATTCTGCCACAACAAACAAGGAGGGTTTCCCTATGAAAAGGACGATTGCCCTGCTGCTTGCGCTCGCGATGAGCGTGAGCCTCGCCGCCTGCGGCCTGGCTGCGGATGGCGTGTACACGGCGTCCGCAGCCGGCTTTGCCAGCGACGTCACCGTCACGCTGACCATCGCCGGCGACGCGATCACCGACGTGACCGTCGACGCCTCCGGCGAGACCGCCGCTATCGGCGGCGCGGCTGCGCAGACGCTGGCCGACCAGGTCAAGGCGGCGGGCGGCGCGCAGATCGACGGCGTTTCCGGCGCGACGCTGACGAGCACGGCGGTGAAGGTCGCCGTCGCGGATGCGCTCGCGCAGGCGGGCATCGGCGAGACCGAAAAGAAGGCCGTCGCTGACGGCGTGTTCTCCGGCACAGCGGAGAGCTTTGGCCTCACGGGCATGATGACCTGCGAGGTGACCTTCGCGGGCGGCGCGATCGAGTCCGTGAGCGTCGTCGCGCAGAGCGACAGCGCGACCGGCGAGTGGTTCGCCAGCGCCGAGGCGCTGCTGATTCCGCGCCTGGTCGAGGCGCAGTCCCTCGCGGTGGACGCCATCGCGGGCGCGACCGTCTCCTCCAACGCGATCAAGAGCTGTGTCGCTGCCGCGATCGACGCGGCGGGCGGCGACTCCACGCAGTGGTACACTCCGGTCGAGAAGAAGACCGACGTGGTCACGCTGGAGGGCTATGACGTCATCGTCGTGGGCATGGGCGGCTCCGGCGTGTTCTCCTACTGCGCGGCGGCCGATCAGGGCGCGACCGTCTTCGGCATCGAGACGGCGGGCAAGATCGGCGGCAACTCCGTGTGTACCTACGGCCCGATGGCGCTCAACAGCCAGTATCTGAAGGACAAGTACAACGGCGGCGAGGACTACATCAACGCCGACGATGTGTATGCGGTCTGGATGGACTACGTCGGCAGCGACGAGAAGGCCGACGTCATTCACGAGGCTGTCTACAACTCCGGCTCCGCGCTGGATTACTTCGTGGAGAACTTCGGCTTCGAGTTCGAGGGCCTGGGCATGCTCGGCTCCTTTGCGGTGCCCGAGTGGACGAAGCTGTGGACGGTGTACTCCGCCGACAACGGCAACACCTCCTGGAACATCCTCGGCCCGAATAAGACCTTCCAGTTCACCCGCGCGCTGGACATCGCCAACGCAAAGAACGAGAAGAACCGCTACATGACCGAGCTGACCGCGACCACGCTGATCTTCGACGAGGCGGGCAAGGCCATCGGCGTGAACGCCGAATACTGGGACGGCACCCGTTATGAGATCTACGGCGACGCCATCATCCTGGCGACTGGCGGCTTCCTGGGCAACGACGAGATGATGACCGAATACCTGGGCACGCCGGTCAACACCATCGGCGTCACGACCTGCGACGGCACCGGCATCAACATGGGCATCTCCGCCGGCGGCGCGACCTACATGATGAAGACGCTGCCGATGGTGCATATCTCCCAGGTGCCGCACATCATCCGCAACGACGACCTGACGGCCGATCAGAAGGCCATCCTCTCCGCGCTCGCGCTGACCACCGATCAGCTGATGGTCACCACTGAGGGCAACGTCTGGGGCAACGCGAACCAGAGCGGCACCGTCGACGAGGGCATCTCCGTGGAGATCGTCTTTGCGCCGGGCTACCGCTACTATGTGATGTACACGCAGGAGCAGATCGACGCCATCCGCACCACGGGCCTCTCCCCGGCGCAGGCGGCGGCCTCCTCCATGTTCATGGGCCAGGGCGGCACGCTGCCCGAGGCGGGCACCCCGGTGGAGGACATCGACACCATCCTGGCGGTGGGCGAGGCCTACGGCAACGTGACGAAGGCGTCCAGCATCGCGGAGCTGGCGCAGAAGCTCGGCTGCGACGAGGCCAACCTGGCCGCCGCGCTGGGCACGGATACCACCTGGTATGCGGTGGGCTGCAATTCCTACGCCTACGCGACGGTGGGTGGCCTCGATGTGGATGCGAACATGAACGTCCTGCGCGAGGACGGCACCCCCATAGAGAACCTCTTCGCCGTCGGCCAGGATTCCGAGGGCGTGTGCAACGTCGACGGCAAGGCCTACACGCCGTGGGGCGGCCAGGCGCAGAGCTGGACGTTCGTCTCCGGCGAGATTGCCGGCAAGCAGGCTGCGGCCTACTCGCTCGCGCAGTAAGCCGGCACGGACGCCTTGGGCAACAAGACAAACAAACAGGGAGTCGCGAAAGCGGCTCCCTGTTTAATTTTGTCGACAAAAAAAGCGTCTCATCCCCCGGCTAGGGGGAGGAGACGCGCACATTGTCCATGCTCAGAAGGACTTGGCGACCTCGACGATGTGCTCCGCGCTCAGGCCGAAGGCCTTGAGCAGATCCCACGCCGGGCCGGAATAGCCGAAGACGTCGCCTACGCCGATGCGGCGAACGGGCGTCGGGCAGGCTTCGCTCAGCAGCGAGCAGACCGCCTCGCCCAGGCCG
>SFFC01000055.1 GCA_004556985.1 Clostridiales bacterium
GGCCGTCAACCTCAAGGGTTACGGCCTGTCCGACAACATCAAAAAGCCTCGCAAATGGCAGTTCCCCGATATTACGCTTGAAAACAACAGCTATCTGGTCATCTACTGCGACACGACGCAGACGACAAAAGACGGCGTTTATTATTTTACGAATTTCAACCTCGCCAAATCCGGTGAGACGGTCTGCCTGTCGACACCGGAGGGACAGATTCTTGACAAGGTATCCGTTCCGCAGCTCTATGACGACGTCTCCTTTGGCCGTACCCTTGGACAGGCCGGCCTGTTCTACTACTCTGCACCGACACCGGGCGAAACCAACGGCATGGGCTTTACCGGCTTCGCGGAAGCGCCCTCCTTCCCCCGCTCTGGCGGCCTGTTTGACCGTCCGCTGCGCGGCGAGGACGGCGTGACGATCAGCGTGCCGGCCAATTCCATCGTCCGCTATACGACAGACGGCAGCGACCCGACGGAGTCCTCTCCTGTCTATTCCGGGCCGATCGAGGTGGAGAAGACCACGGTCATCCGCGCGCGCGCCTATCGCGACGGCGTCGAGCCCTCGCAGATCGTCTCGCAGACCTATCTGATCTCCGTCTATCACACGATGCCCGTCATCTGCCTGACGACGGACAACGACAACCTCTGGAACGAGGAAACCGGCATGTTCGCCGACGGCCCGAATATCGACCGCGAGGCGACCAATCCGCCTTGGAAGAGCGCGACCTACTGGCAGAAGAACTGGTTTGGCGGCTGGATCGAGTATTACGATGAAAGCGGCGTCCAGCAGCTCAGCCAGGGCATGGACTTCCGCGTGATGGGCAATTATTCGCTCGACATGCCGCAAAAGAGCCTCTATATCAAGGCGGACGGACAGTACGGCCTGGACAGCTTCAATTATCCCCTCTTCGAGGACCGCGAGTTCACGGAATACGCGGGCTTTGTCCTGCGAAACGGCGGCCAGGACGGCCTGTATACCCGCGTCATCGACGGCATGCAGGCCCGCATCATCGACCAGTCCGGCAGCTCCGTCGCAGCGCAGGCGTGGAAGCCCGTCATCGTCTACATCAATGGCCAATACTGGGGCCATTACAACATGCGCGAGCGCGCCGGCGTCGACATGGTCGCCCAGCACGAGGGCTGGGACAATCCCGACGACATCGACATGCTCGAATCCGACGGCCTGAGCTCCAGCCAGGTTGTGCAGGGCGCCCGCAGCGATTACGTCGAGCTCTACAACTACGTCAAGGCGCATGATCTGGCCAGCGACCCCGAGGCCTACGAATATGTCTGCTCGCAGATCGACATCGACAACATGATCGATTATTTCATCTTCGAGTCGTTCTTCGGCAATACCGACCCGGGCAACATCCGATTCTACCGCAATACGGCCTCCGGCGACGGCAAATGGCGCTATCTCTTCTACGACTCGGACTGGGGCTTCTTCAACGTTCTGACCGGCAAGAGCATGTCCGGCGGCATCGCCTTCGTCCTCGACGACGGCGGCATGGGCCATGCGAACATCGTCTCCAACATCTTCATCCGCAAGCTCATCAAGGTGCCCGAGATTCAGGAGAAGTTCCTGACCCGCTATGGCGAGCTGTTTCAGACCGTGTTCACGACGGAATACCTCACCAACCTGTTCAACCAGATGATCACGCAGATCAAGCCCGAGATGCAGATGCACATGCAGCGCTGGGCAGCCGAGGTCGACCCGAAGATCAGCTTCGACCAGCCCAAGAACGCCGAGGGCGGCTACAACTACTGGGTCACCCGCTGCGAGCGCATGCTCACACGCATCTTCCCCCGCCGCCCCTACTACATCTGGCAGGAGGCCAAGAGCTATTTCAACCTCACCGATGAGCAGATGATCGCCTATTTCGGCCCATGCCCCGCCAATCCGGATACATAATTCACCAATCATATTGAGGAGGTCTTTCCCATGAAAAGCATCATTAATGACGCAACCGTTACAGAGTGGTTCTCCCAGCAGCTGTCCAACCTCACGCCCACCAAGATGGTGCTGGCCCTGGCCATGGGCTTTCTTGTCGGCCTGATCATCGCGCTGGTCTATCGCAAGGCCTTTCGCGGCGTGCTCTATTCCTCTTCCTTCGCCACGACGCTGATCATGCTGTGCATGATCACCACGCCGGTCGTCATGTGCATCAAGTCCGATATCGCGCTGTCGATGGGCATGGTCGGCGCGCTCTCCATCGTCCGCTTCCGCACGGCGGTGAAGGATCCGCTGGATACCGCCTATATGTTTTGGTCGCTGACGATGGGCATTCTGCTGGGCGCTGAGCTCTACACGATCGCGCTGGTCGCCGTGGCCGGTATCTCCGTCGCCATGCTGCTGCTCTCCTTCTTCCGCCTGCGCACGCCCAACACCTTCCTGCTCGTCGCGCACTATGATCCCGAGGTGGAGGAGTCCGTCATGAGCTTCATCCGCCGCATCAAGGTACAGCGCCTGCGCAGCAAGACCGTGACGCCCGGCGGCGTCGAGCTGACCGTCGAGGTCCAGCTCCGCGAGCGCTTTGACATCGTCAACAAGCTGCTGGATACCGAGGGCGTCCACAGCGCCACGCTGATCGCCTGCCAGTCTGAGGCCGGCAACTGAGGATAGCCTATGCCAGTCATCCGCAACATTCCGCTCCGGCATGAGCTCAAGTACCTGATCACGCCCGCCGAGCTCTCCGTCCTGCGCGGCGTGCTCAAGCCGATCACGCAGTTTGATCCCAACGGAGACGAGAACAACGAGTACATCATCCGCTCGCTGTACTTTGACACGATCAACGACGACGCGCTGATGGAGAAGATCGCGGGCGTCGGCAACCGCAAGAAATACCGCATCCGGATCTACAATTTCTCCGACCGCGTGATCAAGCTCGAATGCAAGAGCAAATACGGAGATCTGATCTCCAAGCAGTCCGTCTCCATTCCCCGCGACCTCGCCGAGCAGCTGATCGCGGGCGATCCGGAGGGGCTTCAGCGCATGCGCCATCCGCTCCTGCACGATGTTTACCGTGAGATGCGCACGCGGCTGCTCCGCCCCGCCGTCATCGTCGATTACGTCCGCGAGGCGTACCTCTATCCCGCGCAGCAGGTGCGCATCACGTTTGACAAGCAGCTGCGCACGGGCCTGTATTCGACCGACCTCTTCAACCCGAACCTGCCGACCTATCCCGTCTTCGACGATCCCGTCGAGGTGCTGGAGGTCAAATACGACGAATTCCTGCCTGCCCATCTTCAGACCGTTTTGAGCGGCATCACGGCGCAGCGCAGCGCCGTGAGCAAGTATACCTGGTGCCGCCGCTACGAGAACAAGGAATTCTGATTTTACACGCACAAGGGCCGCAGAACGGATCTCTCCGCTCTGCGGCCCTTTCCTGTTCCCTTTTCTGCGGTCAGGAGAACATGCGCTCAAGCTCCTCGTATTTTTCGTGCGTGATGAGCGCGTCCTGGTCGGTTCCCGTCAGATGCACCACATAGGTCCAGCGTCCGTAGGGTGTGATGCTGTCGATGACATTGAGATTGATGATGTAGCTCTTGTGGCAACGGAAAAAGATCTTCGGGTCGAGCCGTGCCTCCACATCGCCCAGCGCCTCGCTCGTCTCAAAGCGCCGCCCCTGCGTCGCATAGAGCACGGTCGAGCGGTTTTCGCGCTGCACGAGCAGGATGTCCGCCTGATTGACGAAGTTCAGGCCCTCCTTGTGATGCAGCATGATCCGCCCGCTCGCGGCTGCGCCCGTCGTTCTGGGCGCCGGCAGCGTCTGCGCAGGCTGCGCGGCCTTTTCCCGACTGGTTATGACCGTTCGGATGCGCTCCAGCGTCTTCATGACGCGCTCGAGCTTGAACGGCTTGACCATGTAGTCAAACGCATAGACCTCAAACGCCTGCGCCATGTAATCGTCGTGCGCGGTCGCAAAGACCAGAATCGTCCGCGGATCGGTATCCTGAATGGAGCGGGCGCATTCCAGCCCCGTCATGCCGGGCATTTCAACATCGAGGAAGCAGACCTGCGGCCTGTATTGTTCCACAAGCTTAAGCAGCTCCGGCCCGTTGGTTGCCTCGGCGCAGAGGGTGAATCCGCCTGCCCTGGCGATCATCTTGCGCAGAATCATGCGCATGCCCTCTTCATCGTCCGCAATGACGACCCGAATCCCGTCTTCCATGTTCACAACTCCATTTTCTGGCTTATGCTTTGGTTCTGCGCCGGATGGCCGTCTGCCGCTGACAGGGCCTCGTCAGGATTTCGCTCATGACGACGCCGCGCAGCAGGTCATCGGCCATCGCCTCGCGCAGCGGATTGCCCGGCGCCTGCGGCGTCTCCTCCTCCGTCACGGCAGGCGCGCTGCCCGCGTGGCAGGGATCCTCGCCCTCCTGCGCCAGATTCATCTGCTCCTGCGAGACGTCGTGCAGATGGACTCCCGGGCCATGCAGACGCTCATCCGCCGCAGCCCTGGGCTGGGTGACCCTGGGCTGCGCAGACCTGGTCTGCGTGCCGCCCCCGCCGCTCTGCTGCGAACCGGCAAAGGCGGCAAAGAAGTCCGCCTGTCTGCCCTTCTGCGCAGCAGCATGGCTCTTTTTCGCGGAAGAAATCTGTCCGGCTGCCTGTCCCTTCTGCTTTTTCTTCTTGCTGCTCCGGATGGCGTTGACCATCGCAAACACAATCAGCACGATGACAATGAGATCATCCATGCCGTTTCCCCCTTTCAGCTCCGGTCATGCGCCCGGTTACTTCTTGGGGGTGTTCGCCGTGCCGCCGCCCAGCGTCGCGATCGACTCGCGCATGGAGGTGTCGGCGATTGTGTTCTGCATCTGGTAGTAATCCATCACGCCCAGCTTGCCTTCGCGCAGCGCCGCCGCCATCGCCTTGGGCACCTCGGCTTCGGCCTCAATGACCTTGGCGCGCTGCTCCTGCGCGGCGGCTTTCATCTCCTGCTCGCGGGCGACGGCCATCGCGCGGCGCTCCTCCGCCTTTGCCTGGGCGATGCGGCGATCCGCCTCGGCCTGATCCATCTGCAGCTGCGCGCCGACATTGCGGCCCACATCCACATCGGCGATGTCGATGGAGAGAATCTCAAACGCGGTGCCCGCGTCGAGGCCCTTGTTGAGCACGGTCCGGCTGATCAGGTCGGGGTTCTCCAGAACCGCCTTGTGCGAATCCGCAGAGCCGACGGTCGTGACGATGCCCTCGCCCACGCGCGCGACGATCGTCTCCTCGCCCGCGCCGCCGACCAGGCGCTCGATGTTGGCGCGCACGGTCACGCGCGCCTTTGCGCGAAGCTCGATGCCATCCTTTGCGATCGCGGCGACGACCGGCGTCTCGATGACCTTGGGATTGACGCTCATCTGCACGGCCTGCAGCACGTCGCGGCCCGCCAGGTCGATCGCGCAGGCCTCCGGGAAGTCGAGCTTGATGTTCGCGCCGCGCGCGGTGATCAGCGCCGTGACAACGCGGTCGAGATTGCCGCCCGCGAGATAATGCGCCTCCATCTTGCTGATCTCCATGTTGAGACCGGCCTTTTCCGCCTTGATCAGCGGCCCGACAATCTTCGCCGGCGAAACGCGGCGGATGCGCATGCCCACCAGCGTGAAGATCGAAACATGTACGCCGGAAGCCAGCGCCGAGATCCACAGGTTGAGCGGCACAAAGCTCAAAAAGACCAGCACGACGACCAGGATCACGATGATGCTGACAATGCCTCCGATTTCAACCATAGCAACAACCTCTCCTCTCTCTTTTGAACCCGATGAACGGGGTTATTCCCGCACGGCCTTGACGACGATGCGCGCGCCCTCCACGCTGACGATCTCGACGGTCCTGCCGCTCTCGATATAGTCGCCCTCCGTGACGACGTTCAGCCGCACGCCGTCAAAATCGCCGATGCCGGCTGGGCGCAGAACGCTCCTCGTCTGCCCCCGCTTGCCGATAAAGGCCATCATGTCGTCGTTCTTCGTGTGCAGCTCCTCGCGGTCCTTGAGGAAGATTTTTTCCCCGCCGTCGCTGTGCGCGGCCGCGCGCAGCACCCACGAGATCAGCACCGCCAGAACGGCCACCAGCACCAGCAGCACGCCTATGGCCGTCAGTGCGCCAAAGTGAATCCCCGCCAGCACGGTGCCCGCGCCGATGAGCAGAATGCCGGAGATGCCCGGAATGCCGAAGCCCGGCAAGAAGACCTCGACGATGATGAACCCCGCGCCTGCAAGCATGCACAGGATGGAAGGCAGCGCTTCAATGATTGTCTGTGCCATATCGATTCCCCTTTCATTTGTACCTTCAGCATACCATAACAGAGCGCAGTGCGAAAGGGATTCTGCCTGAAATGTCCGAATTTCTGCTCCAAACCGCAGTCAGGCGCGTGCGCGCAGCGCCAAAGCCAGCGCGCGAACGTCCGCCTCATAGACCGGCTCGAGCGAGCGGTTGTAGATCAGGCTTGCCGGATGATAGAGTGCGAAGAGCTCGATGCCCTCCTGCGCCTTGACCCATTGCCCATGCACGGCGCCGATGGTCGTTTTGCTGCCCGCAAGCGCCTGCAGCGGCGTGTTGCCCAGCGTCGCAATCGCCCTGGGCGCAATCTCCGCAATCTCCCGCAGCAGCCACGGGCGAAACAGCGCGACCTCCTCGCGCGTGGGCGGGCGGTTGCTCAGGCGGCCCGTCTTCCCCGTGCGCGTCGGCCGGTACTTGACGGCGTTACTGATATAGATTTCCTCGCGCCTGAGTCCGGCCAGCTCGAGAAAGCGGTCGAGGTTCTTCCCCGCCTTGCCGACAAACGGCCGTCCCTGCAGGCTTTCCTGCTCGCCCGGCGCCTCGCCGATGAGCATCAGCACGGGCTTCTTCGGACCCTCGCCAAAGACAAGCGCGTTTTCGCGGCCCGGCATGACGCCGGCGATAAACGCTTTGAGCTCCTGCTTATACCTTTCCAACGCTCTTCTCCTCATAGACGCCCAGCTCGATGAGCTTGGCGCGGATCGCCTTGAAGTCCTCCCAGGCCGGGCGCTTCTTGTCCTGGTCGCGCAGCAACGCGGCCGGATGGAAGGTCGGCATGAACCAGACGCCCTTGCGCAGCTGCCAGACGCCGCGGTCGCGCGTGATGCGCATATCGTCGCCCAGCAGCGCGCGCGTGGGCGTCGAGCCGAGGCACACGATCACCTTCGGTCGAACCAGCGCCACCTGCTGGCGCAAATAGTCCATGCAGGCCGCCCGTTCATCCGGCTCGGGCACGCGGTTCTGCGGCGGGCGGCATTTGACGATGTTGCAGATGTAGACCTGCGCGCGCGTCAGCCCGATGGCCGCGAGCATGCGGTCAAGCAGCTGCCCCGCCGCGCCGACAAACGGCCGCCCCGTCTCGTCCTCCTGCTGACCCGGGCCCTCGCCGATGAACATCAGCGCCGCATGCGGGTCGCCTTCGCCAAGCACGACATGCTTGCGCGTCTGGCACAGCCTGCATTTTTCGCAGGCACCGACTGCCTCTGTCAGCGTCGGCCAGGATGTCGTCATTGCCCTCGCTTCCTTCCCGGCTCTCCTAAACAGCCGTCGGCCTGTTGACATACTCCGGGATTTCCTGCTCAACGATCTCTCTTTTTCAAGAATCCCCGGAATTGTTTTCTCCCCCTCCGGGGAGAAAGCCCTTTTGTCGGCAGCCTGCCGGCGCTCTGTGAAAGCCGTTTATTCTCTTGAATCCCCCGTGACCAGCACGGCATCCGTGATATTATCGGTCAAATCGGCAAAGGTCATGCTCAGATCCTGCCTCAGCCAGGAGAACAGGCTGCTGAGCATCAGCAGCAGCACGACAATCGCCAGCGCTGCCGCCGCCACGCCGAACACATCCATGACGCCGGATGCGACCTGATAGCCGATCCGGCTCTTTGTTTTCTTCTTCAAGCAGGCCACGTCCCTTCTGTTTCTGCAACCATTCTACAAGACGGCGCTTTGCCTGTCAAGCCGCTCAGAGATAATCCATCCAGGCGCCGGGTTCCTCCTCGCGCCCCGTGAGATGGCCGGTCTGCTCAAGATGCGCAAAGCCATGCTGGCGCAGCGCCTCGTAGGCGACGATCGCCACGGAATTGGAGAGGTTCAGGCTCCGCGCACCCTCGATCATCGGGATGCGGATGCAGCGGTCGTAGACCCGCGTAAGCAGGTTTTCCGGCAGCCCGCGCGACTCCTTGCCAAAGACGAGGAAGACGTCCTGCGGATACGAAACCTCGGCATAGCTTCGCGGCGCCTTCGTGCTCGCGTAGAAGAACGCCGCCTCCGGATAGGCCGAAAGCACCTGAGAAAAATCCTTGTGAATGTGGATTTTGACGAGCGGCCAGTAATCAAGACCTGCCCGCTTGAGATACTTGTCCTCGAGGCTGTAGCCCAGCGGCTCCACGAGATGAAGCTCGCTGCCGGTCGCCGCGCAGGTTCGCGCGATGTTGCCCGTGTTCTGCGGGATTTCCGGCTCGACCAGGACGATGTGCAGCATGGTTTTCCTCCGTTTTCGCGATTGCGCGGTCGTTCCCCGGTGCCGGAGCGCCGGGCATTTTCTCCGTCCGCGTTTTCTCTATTGTATCGCAAAATCCGCGCTGATGCAAGCCGCGCTTGACGCGCGAGCCTGTCCCGGTGTATGATAGACCGGTCATGCAAAGGAGGCTGCTGCCATGCGCCATTTCCTCTCCAAATCCGCCGGTATCGCGCTGCTCATCGGCGTGAATATCATGTGGGGCCTTTCCTTCATCTTCTCTAAGACGGCGCTGAGCGAGGGCATTCCCTCGATGACGCTGATCTTTCTCCGCTACCTGATCACGTCGGCACTGCTCGTTCCATTCTGCCTGCGGCGGGAGGGAGGCATCCGGCTGCACGCGTGGGCGCCCCGCGCCTTTGTGACCTCGATGCTCGGCATCACGATCTACTATTTCTTCGAGTATGCTGGCCTTCAGCGCACGACGGCCTCCGCGGCCTCGCTGATCGTCGCACTCGTCCCAATGATGACGCTGCTGTGCCGCGTCGTCTTCCTGCGTGAGCGCGTCTCCCCCGGCCGCTGGGGGCTTGTCGCGCTCTCCCTGCTGGGCGTCTGGCTCGTCATCCGCGCGGACGCGCAGGATGGCGCGGGCTCCCTCACCGGCAACCTCTTCATGGTCTGCGCCTGTCTCTGCTGGACGGGCTACATCATGGTGACGCCGAAGCTCGCCGCCTCGTGCAGCTCCCTGCGGATCACCACCTGGCAGTCCCTCGCCGCCACGATGACGCTGCTGCCCTTCGCCCTCGCCGAGCGCCATGCCTGGGTGCCGCTCTCCGCGAAGGCCTGGCTGTGCATCTTCCTGCTCGCAGCCGTTTGCTCCGGGCTTTGCTATGTGCTCTACAACGTCTCCATGCGCGTGGTCGATCCGCTGACCGTCGCGCTGACAATCAACATCAACCCCATCACGGCCTGCGTCGCCGGCGCGTTGCTGCTGCGGGAGACGCTCACGCCGATGCAACTCGCCGGAGGGCTCTTCATCATGGCCGCCGTGCTCGCCGACGCCGTCCTCTCTGCCCGCCCCGGCGCAGAAAACAGGGCTTGACAAGCCGGTTTTGAGCGCCTATAATACAGCTTATCGGCATGATGCCGGTTGCATCACCGATAAAATGATGTAAATCCTACTGTTTTTCGACCGATGCCGGAGCTTTACAGAAGGACTTACAGAGTAACGCGAGGATGGGAACAAGTAAGCCCGCTTTTCCTGCATCAGAGAGCCGCCGGTCGGTGCGAGGCGGTGTCAGCAGGCGGGCCCAATACATCCCGGAGCACGGCCCCCAACCTTCCCTTTCGAAGCAGTAGGCGGCCGCCGGTACGCCGGATACAGCGTACAGCCCGTGTCAGCGGGCGGTGAGGAGGCTTGCCGCAAGGCAGCCTTGAACGGAAGTGGTACCGCGTGATTTCACGCCTTCCCGATTTCAGGGAGGGCGTTTTTCTTTTCCCCTCCCGCAACCACAACAACGAATGGAGGAACCCTGACATGGCACAGCACATTCTCGACCTGCTCAAGGAGCGCGGCTTCATCGCGCAGATGACCTTTGAGGACGAGCTCTACAAGCAGCTTGAGCAGCCCACCACCTTCTACGTCGGCTTCGACCCGACTGCGGACTCCCTGCACATCGGCCATTACATCCCGATCATGGCCATGGCGCACATGCAGCGCGCGGGCCATCGCCCCATCGCCCTGATGGGCGGCGGCACGGCGATGATCGGCGATCCTTCCGGCAAGACCGACATGCGCCGCATGATGACCGTGGAGACCATCGATTCCAATGTTGCGCACATCAAGGAGCAGATGAGCCGCTTCCTCGACTTTTCCGAGGGCAAGGCCATCATTGCCAACAACGGCGACTGGCTCCGCCACCTCAACTTCATCGACTTCATGCGCGACATCGGCTCGCTCTTCTCCGTCAACAAGATGCTGACCGCCGAGTGCTACAAGGCCCGCATGGCGACGGACAACGGCCTCTCCTTCCTTGAATTCACCTACATGCTCATGCAGTCCTACGACTTCCTGGAGCTCTACAAGCGTTACGGCTGCTGCCTCCAGGTCGGCGGCAACGACCAGTGGAGCAACATGCTCGGCGGCGCGGATCTCATCCGCCGCAAGGAGCAGGGCAACGCTTATGCCTGCACCTGTCAGCTTCTTTTGACCCATGACGGCCGCAAGATGGGCAAGACTGAGGCCGGCGCGCTCTGGCTCGATCCCAAGAAGACCTCGCCCTACGACTTCTACCAGTACTGGCGCAACGTCGACGACAAGGACGTCGAGAAGTGCCTCGGCCTGCTGACCTTCCTGCCGATGGACGAGGTTCGCCGCCTCGGCGCGCTCGAGGGCAGCGAGATCAACGAAGCCAAGAAGGTGCTCGCCTTCGAGGTCACCAAGCTCGTCCACGGCGAGGAGGAGGCCGTTAAGGCGCAAGAGGCCGCCGCTTCTCTCTTCGGCGGCGCCGCGATGGGCGGCTCCATCCCCACGACCGAGATCACCGCGGCTGATCTTGAAAAGGATGCGCGCGTGACGACGCTGCTGGCCGTCTGCGGCCTCGCCCCGTCCAATTCCGCGGCGCGCAGGCTCGTGCAGGGCGGCGGCGTCAGCGTCAACGACGAGAAGATCAGTGACGTGAACGCCGTCGTGACGGCGGAGCAGTTTGGCGCGGAGGGCCTGATGCTGCGCAGCGGCAAGAAGAAATTCCATCGCATCCTCCTCAAGTGATATGGCGGTACAGCTTTCTTATAAGACGCTGCGCGCGGAGAACGCCGCGGAGTTTATCATCAACAAGTCCCGCTTTATCGGCTACGGCTGTCCCTGCGAGACCGAGGAGGAGGCGCTCGCCTTCCTCGCCCGTATTCGCCAGAAGCACAAGGACGCTACACATAACTGTTATGCCTACATCATCGGCCTGAACGCGGGCATCATGCGCTACAGCGACGACGGCGAGCCGGGCGGCACGGCGGGCCTGCCGATCATCGAGGTCATGAAGGCACGCGGCGTCGTCAACTGCGCCGTGGTCGTCACGCGCTATTTCGGCGGCGTGCTGCTGGGCGCGGGCGGGCTGGTGCGCGCCTACGCGCAGGGCAGCAAGACCGCGCTCGACGCAGCGGGCGTCGTCGTGATGGAGAGAAGCGTCCGCCATTTGGTCGAGGTCGACTATTCGACCTGGCAGCGGCTTGAATACTTCCTCCGCTCCGCGCCCGTGATCATTGAGCACACGGAATTCGGCGCAAGCGTCGTCTGCACGCTGATGGTGCGCAAGCGCGACGAGGACACCTTCCTCTCGGAGATCACCCGCGTCACCGACGGCACTGCCGAAACCCTGCCCGACGGGGAGCTCTTCTATCCCTGGCCAGAGAGCGCACAAGCCTCAGCCCTTGCCGAATAAAACACAAAGAAAGGACAGCCGCGAAGCTGTCCTTTCTGCATATCGGAGATTTACCGGCTCCCCTTGTCGTAGGGAACGCCTTCGGCCTTCGGCGCGCGGGACTTCTTGCTCGTGAACGCGAGAATGACCATCGAGGCGATGAAGGGAATCATGTTGTACATGTTCTGCGTCCAACCCAACGCAGCGAGCGTGGGAATGGAGCTGGCAATGTTGGCCAGGGACTTGAACAGCGCGAAGAAGACCGCCGCAAAGAAGATGCGGAACGGCTTCCACTGGCCAAAGATCATGACGGCCAGGGCGAGGAAGCCCGCGCCCGAAACGCCGACCTCAAAGTTCCAGCTGGAGACCGGCGGAATGATGTAGGCCATGCCGCCGATGCCGCCGAGCACGCCGGAGATCATCACGCCGAGATAGCGCATCTTGTAGACGTTGATGCCGACGCTGTCCGCCGCCTGGGGATGCTCGCCGCAGGCTCGCAGGCGCAGGCCCAGGCGCGTCTTGTAGAGCACGACATAGGAAAGCACCAGGCAGATGAGGCCGATGAACAGGAAGACGTTGACCGTCAGCGGCCCAAACTCGTAGACGAAAGCGCGGTTGCTGTAATCCAGCTTCGCCGAAGCGGAACCGTTGACGCCCTTGGCGATGACCATCGCCAGCGCCGTGGCCAGCATGTTGAGCGCCGTACCGCCGATAGTCTGGTCCGCATTGAGGTTGATGGAGGCGAAGGCCAGCAGCACGGAGTAGACCAGGCCCGAGATGGCGGCCGCCAGCACGGAAACGAGCACGACGCTCACCGCGCCGGCCCCGGCGGGCATCATCTTGATGGCGACGACGCCGGCGAGGCCGCCGATGACCATGATGCCCTCCAGCGCGATGTTGATGATGCCGCTTCGCTCGGAGAACATGCCGCCCAGCGCAACCATCATCAGCACGACGGTGTACAGCAGCGTATATTTCAGCAGCAGAAACATCAGTCGTCCCCTCCTTTGCCCAGATCAGCCGCGCGCCGCCTGCCCGAGAGCGCGGCGCGGATCTTGTTCTTGAAGAGCAGCGAGAACGCACACAGGTAGATGATCAGCGCCGTGATGACGTCCGCGATCTCCTTGGTGTAATACTGCGTGGAGAGCTTTGTGCCGCCCACCGTAATGTAGGAGATGAACAGCGAGGAGAAGATCGTAGCGATTGGGTTGGAGCAGGCCAGCAGCGCCGCGCTGATGCCGTTGAAGCCGATGGCCGGGAGCGCCGTGGAGACCTGCGGGTTCCATTCTGCCACCGTCGAGAGGTAATACAGCCCCGCGCCGATGCCCGCCAGCGCGCCGGCAATCGTCATGGAGAGGATGATGTTGCGCTTGTCGTTGATGCCGGCGTACTGCGCGGCGTTCTTGTTGAAGCCGCAGGCCTTGAGCTCAAAGCCGAACGTCGTCTTGCTCAGCACGATGTAGACGACCAGGGCGAAGAAGACCGCGATGAAAATTGCGATAGTTACCGACTGCAGATTGCCGAAGAGCCCGCTCATGCCGCAGCTGGGGATCATCGACTGCGGCGCCGCCTTGCGCAGACTGTAGGTCTTCGTCGTCGAAAGGTCGTACATCGGGCTCTTGCCCTTGCCGTACATGATGTCGTTCACCATATACAGGCCGATCCAGTTGAACATGATCGACGTGATGACCTCGTTAATGTTGAGATAGGCCTTGAAGAAGCCCGGAATGGCGCCCCAGATGGCGCCCAGCACCATCGCCGCCAGCAGGCACAGATACCACGGCAGCTGCAGCACAAGCGCGCAATAGAGCGCGCCGAATGCGCCGAGCGTGTACTGCCCCGCCGCGCCGATGTTGAACAGGCCGGTCTTGAAGGCGAAGCCCACGGAGAGGCCCGTCATGATCAGCGGCGCGCCATTGGCCAGCACGGTGCCCATGTTGCGCGCGCTCTTGAGGCCGCTGGTCAGAATGACCATCAGTCCATCGCCGAACGCATGCTCCAAATTGATGATTGCCAGCGCGACCAGGCCCAGCAGCAGGCCAATGACGATGCAGACCAGCGAAGCCGCCACCGACACAAACGCCTCGGAGGAAGCCATCTGCCCGCGAAGGGATTGCTTGTTTTCCATCTCTGCCCGCCTCCTTATCCGTTTCTGCGCGCGCCGGCCATATACAATCCGAGCTCCTTGGCCGTGGTATGCTGCGGATCGAGCTCGCCGACGATCTCGCCCTCGTACATGACGAGGATCCGGTCCGGCACCTCGAGCACCTCGTCAAGCTCCAGCGAAACCAGCAGCACCGCCTTGCCGGCATCCCGCTGGGCGAGCAGCTCCTTGCGGATGTACTCGATCGCGCCCACATCCAGGCCGCGTGTAGGCTGCACCGCGATGAGCAGGTCGCTGCCCATGTCGATCTCGCGGGCAATGATGGCCTTCTGCTGGTTGCCGCCGGACATGCTGCGCGCCACCGTCTCGGGACCCTGGCCGCTGCGCACGTCAAAGCGCTCGATGAGTCCCTCGGCATAGGAGCGGATTTCGCCGAATTTGAGGAAGCCGTGGCTCGAGAAGCGCTCGTGGTTGTACTGCTTGAGCACGGCTCATGCCGCAGGCCGTGCGCTCGCGGATGGACATCTGCGTGATGTCCTTGTCGTTCAGGAAGATTTTGCCGCTATCGGCCTTCAGGAGGCCCGTCAATGCGTAGACCAGCTCGCTCTGTCCATTGCCGTCGATGCCCGCGATGCAGGCGATCTCGCCCCGGCGGACGTTGAAGGAGACGTTGTTGACCAGCGGCTTCTCGTGCCGCTTGCTTTTCACCGTCAGATTCTGCACGGAGAGGATGCTCTCCCCCGGCTGACAGGGGGTCTTGTCCATGATCAGCTGCACCTTGCGGCCGACCATCATCTCGCTGAGCTCCTCCTTGCTGGTGGTCGCGACGTCGACTGTGCCAATGCAGCGGCCCTTGCGCAGCACGGTGCATCGGTCCGCGACGGCCTTGATCTCGTCGAGCTTGTGCGTGATAAAGAGGATGGATTTTCCTTCCGCTGCCAGCCCCTTCATGATCTTCATCAGCTCGTCGATCTCCTGCGGGGTCAGCACGGCGGTCGGCTCGTCAAAAATGAGCACCTCGTTGTCGCGATAGAGCATTTTGAGGATCTCCGTGCGCTGCTGCATGCCCACGGTGATATCCTCGACCATCGCGTCGGGATCGACCTTGAGGCCGTAGCGCTCGCTCAGCTCAATGACCTTCTGCCTCGCCTGCGCCTTCTGCAAAAAGCCAAAGGGCTTACTGGCCGGCTCGACGCCCAGGATGATATTGTCCAGCACGGAAAAGACCTCGACCAGCTTGAAATGCTGATGCACCATGCCGATGCCCAGGTCGTTCGCGTCGTTGGGATCGCGGATCTGAACGACCTCTCCGCTTTTGCGGATTTCGCCCTTCTCCGGCTGGTATAGCCCAAAGAGCACGCTCATCAGTGTCGATTTGCCTGCACCGTTTTCGCCAAGCAGAGCGTGAATTTCGCCCTTTCTGAGCTGAAGCGTGATATCATCGTTGGCGATGATGCCCGGGAACTCTTTGGTGATGTTCAGCATTTCGATGATATACTCGCTCAAAATCACCACTCCTTTGCCGAAATTTCTTGTAGCTTCTATTATACCGTATTCATACCCGTTTTAAAAGCCTTTTTTTCGCCGGCTTGCTGCAGCAAAAGCGGCCCGAAGGCCGCTTCAGCTTGTCATAGGCGTCCTGACCCTGCCGAGGGTGATCCTTGCGACGGCGCCGGAATCGTTTTGAAGCGTCAGCACGCCGCCATGGCGCAGCGCCGTCTGCGCAGCATAGCACAGCCCCATACCCGCATGCCCGCCAGCGGAGCGGTGCTTCTCCTCCGTGTAAAAGGCCCGGCCGGCCAGGCGGAGCGCTTCGCCCGAAAAGCCCGGGCCGCTGTCACGCACGGTGAGGCTGAGCAGGCCGTCCTCCACCGCCAGGCAAAGCGCGACCCTGCCGCCCGGACCGGCGTAGCGCGCGGCGTTGTCCAGCAGGTTGAGCGCAGCGCGCGTCACGGCCTCCCGCTCGAGCATCCCTTCGCCCTGCGGCCGCGCCGACGGAACGAACTCAGCCCGCCTGGCCGCGCAGAGGCTCGCCCCCTGCGCATTGAGATCGTCGGCCAATTCCGCCAGACATACCTGCTGTATCCGCACCTCCCCGGCATTCATCTGCGCAGAGAGCGCCTGAAGCTGCAGCAGAGAGGTCTGCAGCCGGTCTGCCGCGCGGCCGATCGCCCCGACCCGCTGCGCCGGCCCGTCGGGCAGGGCATCCTCCTCCAGCAGCTCCACGCTTCCGGAGATGATCGCCAGCGGCGTCTTAAGATCGTGCGCCAACGAGGCGATCTCCCTGCGCCTCTCCTGCTCCAGGACAAACTGCCGGTCGAGCGACTCCGCCAGCGACAGCCGCAGCGCCTCCATCGCAAGAAGCGCCTCCTCCAGCTCCGCTGCATGCGTCCCGGCCGAAACAGGCGTCTGGAGCGAGCGACCGGCGATTGCCCGGGACGCCTGCGTCAGGCGTTGCGCATCCTCGCGCAGCAGGCGCGCATAGCGCCGCGTGTGGAAGGCCGCTGCGCCGCCCATCAGGCCTGCCAGCACGACGAGCATCATGCTCTGAAAATCGGGCAGGCATGCAGCCAGGCCTGCGCTTCGGTACGGCACGGCATAATCGTATTGCAGCACGGCCTTCCCGCCTCCGTCAAGCGGAACAATCCGGTGATACTGCGTGTAGAGCACGCCCTGCTTCAGCTCCCCCTCGGAGGCTGCACGCCGGATCTGCTCAAGTCGGGACAGCTTCATCGCTGCATGCGCTGTCAGCTCTCCATCCTGCGCAAAGACCGCCCAACGGACATAGTGCGGGACGCTGTCCGGCTCCAGAACGCCCGTATTCCCGATGCGCTGCGCGAGCGCCTCAACCTGAGCGGACGCCGTGTACGACGGAAGCACCCAGCCCCTGTTCATTGCCGCCATGAATGCCGTCCACCACAGCAGCGCCAGCACCGCCATCGTCAGGCAGGTCGTCAGCAGATACCGCGCAAACAGCGTCTGCAAACGGGCAGGCCTGCCCGCCTTTACCGCGCCCATCTGTACCCCACTCCCCAGATCGTCTCAATCGGATTCTTGCCCGCTTCCCGGAATCTGGCACGGATGCTGCGCACATGCTCCGTCACGACGGCGCTGTCCGCCTGTCCGTCAAAGCCGAACGCCGCCTCATAGATCTGTTCCTTGGTAAACGCCTGCCCGGGATGGAGCGCCAGAAACTCGCAGATCGCATATTCGCCCCTGGAGAGCCCGACAGGCCGCTCCCCGCAGTGGACACGGCGCTCCAGAAGATCGAAGACGATCTCCCCGCACACGATCCGGCTGTGCGGCCTGCGCCCCTCCCTGCGCAGGTGGGCGTTCACGCGGGCACGAAGCTCCGCAATACGAAATGGCTTGCAGAGATAGTCGTCCGCGCCGACACCCAGCCCTGTCAGGATGTCGCTCTCCTCCGTCCTGGCCGTTAAAAAGAGGATCGGGCAATCGACCAGCGCGCGGATCCGCCGGCAGAACGCAAACCCATCCTCGCCGGGCATCATCACATCCAGCAGGATGCAGTCCGCCCATTTGCGCAGCCGCTCGTCAAACTCATGCGCATCCGCAGCCGCCTCCACCTGATGCCCGTCGCGTACGAGCGCCTCGGCGATCATCCGGCGCAGATCCGCGTCGTCGTCGATCACCAGCACATGCGCCATGTTCCTTCCTCCCTTCCCTCTGCGCTCATCGCATCGCCGTGTATAGCAGACAGGAAAGCCCATACAGCGCTGCAATGTGCCCCGGATAAAACGCATAGAAGAATGCGCGCAGCCCGCGCCCTCTCTGGCCATTATAGCACAGCATCAGCGGCACAGCAAACGCCTGCATCCACTCGACATAGACCGTAAACATCTGTGAAAACGCAAACTCCGGCTGCCCGCGAACGACAAAAAACACCAGCACAAAGTGATAGAGGATGGAAACCCCCGCCACCCAGGCCGCCTGAGCCCTCTTGTGCGCCCGGAGCGGATAGATGAGCAGGCCCATCAGCAGCACGGGCAGGCTCGTGTCGCCCGTCATGCCCCAGAGCGGGAGCCAGGCCGTACAGACATAGCCGATCTGCGGCGCAAACGACGGCAGCATGGCAAAGAGCCAAGACGCTGCAAACGGCCAAAGCAGCGGCGCAGCCACGGCCGCGATCCCCGGCAGCAGCCGACGCTCCCTAAAAAAGTCCATCCCCTGCCAGACGATCATCAGGAGCGCAAACGTCGTCAGCATGCTGTTTTGCGGATAGAATCCGTCTCCCCGCACGCCGATTCCGCCGTACTGCATGAAAAAGCGGACGGAGGCCATCGCCGCCGAGAGCAGATAGATTCGTAGAAAATAGCGCCTGCGGCTGCGCGTATGCGCAAACCCCTCCGCGAGGCAGAACAGATACAGCGGCGCGGCCAGCCTGCCTGCCGACGTAAACCACGACGGCACCCGCCCCGTAAAGCCAAAGAAATACGCAATGTGGTCAAGCAGCATGCTCGCTGCCGCGATCAGCTTGAGCGCCGTGCCGCTCAGCCCGTTTTTCCATATTTTCCGCATGAAAATGCCTCCCTTCCGGCCTTCATTCTGCCGCGGAATTCTCAGAAAATTGTCAGGATTTTCCCTTTTTCCCGGAGGGAATTGCCCGAAAGCGCAAAGCCTGGTTTTTTTTGCACAAAGGTGTTTCTTTTTTGCCCACGCTTATGGTATAATGAAGCGGTTGCTTATGGTAACTTTTTTTCCAACCAATCATCTTGATAAGGGAGGACGCACAATATGCAGTATTCCAGAGAAGTGGAAGAGATGGTTTGCGTCGCTAAGGGATGCAACCATGGCCCGGCTCCGATCCCGGAAGAGGGCAAGTGGGTTCAGGCTCGTGAGATCAGCGATATCTCCGGCCTGACGCACGGTATCGGCTGGTGCGCGCCGCAGCAGGGCGCCTGCAAGCTGACGCTCAACGTGAAGAACGGCGTGATTCAGGAGGCTCTGGTAGAGACCATCGGCTGCTCCGGTATGACGCACTCCGCTGCGATGGCCGCGGAAATCCTGCCGCAGAAGACCATTCTCGAAGCGCTGAACACCGACCTCGTCTGCGACGCGATCAACACCGCCATGCGCGAGCTGTTTCTGCAGATCGTCTACGGCCGCACGCAGAGCGCCTTCTCCGATGACGGCCTCGTCATCGGCGCGGGTCTTGAGGATCTGGGCAAGGGCCTGCGCAGCCAGGTCGGCACCATGTATGGCACGGCCAAGAAGGGCCCGCGCTACCTCGAGATGGCCGAGGGCTATGTGCTCAAGTGCGCGCTCGACGAGAACGACGAGATCTGCGGCTACCAGTTCGTGCATCTCGGAAAGATGATGGCCGCCATCAAGAAGGGCGTCGATCCGAAGGAAGCCTACGAGAAGAACGTCGGCACCTACGGCCGCTTCGCCAACGCCGCCAAGTACATTGACCCGCGCAACGAGTGAGAAAGGAGAGGTATTCATGGCTCAGTTCGAAAGCTACGAGAGAAGAATCCCTCAGATTGAGAAGGTTCTTGCGAAATACGGCTATGCCTCTCTGGACGAAGTGAAAGAGAAGCTGCTCGCCATCGGCGTGGACGTCGATTCCATCGTTCGCGGCATCCAGCCCATCGCCTTCGAGAACGCCGTCTGGGCGTACACCCTCGGCGCGGGCATCGCGCTCGCCAAGCACTGCACCAACGCCGCGGACGCCTCCGAGGCCATCGGCGAGGGCATCCAGGCCTTCTGCATCCCCGGCTCCGTCGCGGATCAGCGCCAGGTCGGCATCGGCCACGGCAACCTCGGCGCGATGCTGCTGCGCGAGGAGACCAAGTGCTTCGCCTTCCTCGCCGGCCACGAGTCCTTCGCTGCCGCTGAGGGCGCGATCGGCCTGGCCCGCACCGCCAACAAGGCCCGCAAGGAGCCGCTGCGCGTCATCCTGAACGGCCTGGGCAAGGACGCTGCCTACATCATCAGCCGCATCAACGGCTTCACCTACTGCAAGACCCAGTATGACTATCATACCGGCGAGCTCAAGATCGTCAAGGAGACCGCCTTCTCCGACGGCGAGCGCGCGAAGGTCCGCTGCTACGGCGCGGATGACGTCAACGAGGGCGTGGCCATCATGCGTCACGAGGGCGTGGACGTCTCCATCACCGGCAACTCCACCAACCCGACCCGCTTCCAGCATCCGGTCGCCGGCACCTACAAGAAGTGGTGCATCGAGAACGGCAAGAAGTACTTCTCCGTCGCTTCCGGCGGCGGCACGGGCCGTACCCTGCATCCGGACAACATGGCTGCCGGCCCTGCCTCCTACGGCATGACCGATACCATGGGCCGTATGCATTCCGACGCCCAGTTCGCGGGCAGCTCCTCCGTCCCGGCGCACGTCGAGATGATGGGCCTGATCGGCATGGGCAACAACCCGATGGTCGGCGCGACCGTCGCCGTCGCGGTTGCCGTTTCCCAGGCGATTCAGTAATCCTTCTGCCACCCAAAGAGCCCGCCATCCGGCGGGCTCTTCGTTCGTCGACAAAGGCCGATTCTTTGGATTCCTTTGGTTTTCAAAAAAACGATCGAAAGTCTCTGACATCGGCACGGGGAAAGGGCGCCTGCACTGCAGGCGCCCTTTCTTGTGTCAAAGCAGCATCATTGATATTATTCCGCGTGCGCCGCATTGCGGCCAGCCTCACGGCCGAAGGTCAAGTAGTCGACGATTGCGTTGCCGCCGATGCGGTTTGCGCCATGAACAACACCCGTGATCTCACCGGCGCAGTAGAGGCCCGGAATGATGTTTCTGTCGGCATCCAGCGCATGTGCCATCTCGTCGATATCCACACCGCCCATCGTGTGATGCGCAGAGGGCTGACGCGGGAAAGCGATAAACGGGCCTTCCTCCAGCTTGTTCACGTAGGTCACGCGGCCAAACTCGTCGGGCGTACCCTCCTCGACATGCTGATTGTAGGCATCGAGGGTCTCCTTGATGTTTTCAAGCGGCATGTTGAGCTTTTCTGCCATCTCCTCGATGGTGTCGGCCGTCACAAAGCCATGCAGGTTGTTCTCCAGGAAGTAGCTGACCGGCTGTCCGCCAAGGGTCTTGCAGTCATACATGCTCGTCACGCCGTAGGTCTCAGCATTGCCGAAGATGTACATGATGCCGTCAGTCTGCGCAATAATCGCCTTGGACATCTCGTCGCGGCGTCCATCCTCGCGAACAAAGCGCTTTCCTTCCTTGTTCAGGAAGATCGAGGAGCCGTTGCCGCCGCCGACCGTGTCATTGACCATGCCCGTATTCGGGTTGCAGTACGGGAGCAGCTGAATCTGATCCATGTTGACAAGGGCCGCGCCCGCATTCTGCGCCATGAAGATGCCGTCGCCGCGGACGCCGGAGACGTTGGTCGTCTTGACGCTCGGGCCCAGATCCGGCCACTTCTCGCCTTCACAATACTTCTGACGGAGTTCAACGTTCCCCGCAAAGCCACCGGTAGATAGCACGACACCGTTGGTGGCATGCAGGATGACCTCATCACCGGTGCGGTTATTGATCGCCTTCGCGCCAACAACCTTGCCATCCTCGACGATCAGATCCGTCGCCTTCGTGCTCAGGAGCACGGTCAGACGGTCTTCTGCGTTCTTCTCAATCGCAGACTTGATCGCGGTGATGTAGCCCAGGCCGTTCGGCAGAACGGCATAGCGGGAACGGTAGTACAGCGCGCCGCCGCCCAGCGTGACGGAATCCCGGAACTCCTGGCCATTGGCGATCAGCCACTGCATATCGTCATACGCGGTGTTGGCCAGCTTCTTAACGATCTCGAGCTTGCCGAGCTTGTCGCCGCCGTTCCAGGTCTGCAGGGCAAACCAGTTCGCGCTGTCAAAGAGCGTCTTGTCCGTCTCCAGATAGGCCTCGTAGTCCGCCCGAACGGCGTCCTGCAGGGCCTTATGGGCCTCGCTGACCGGCTCTTCGTCAAGAGCGGCGGTGATCAGGCTTTCCACAGACGCAGATCGCTCCGGGAACGCATAATCCTGCAGCTCCGGAATCGGCGCATTCATGAAGCCGCCGACGACCAGGGAGTTACCGCCCAGGATATCCGTCGCCTCGACGAGCACAACGCTCACACCCTCTTCAAGCGCAGTCGCCGTCGCGCTCAGGCCGGCACCGCCGCCGCCGATGATGATGACATCGGCCGTAAATTCGGTGGTCCGATCATAGCTGCGCTCGCGGGGCGCCTTGAGAGCATCCACGTCGGCGCCCGCCTCCTTGAGGCAGTCGGTCAGTGCGTTCCTGACGATCGCGCTGGTCACAGTTGCTCCGCTGAGCAGATCCACATCCAGGGACTGATACTCGACGACCTGCGCGCAGATAGATTCGCCCGCGACATCGCCCATGCCCGGTGTCTCCATGCTTGCCGTTACGGCAGCCGCCGTAATCGCGTCTTCGCTGACCGTGATTTCAACCGTCAACGGACCGTGCATACCGGGGACTTCCTTGCTGTACGTTCCAGCCGTGTAGGCCTGCGCAGACGCAACAGAGAGCGTCAGACACAGCACCAGCGCGAGAACGACAGACAGCAGTTTCTTCATATTCCTTCCTCCTTTTATCGGTTTTCTCCGATTGATTTCATCATATAGGAAAAATGGGCACAAGTAAAATGCCTTTCTCGCATCACTGTGCCCGAATTGATAAAAAAATTACATAGCTTGTCCCAACGCGCTCAAGAGCATGGCTTTGATCGGCTCCATCTGCTGCGGAGCAGCGCTCTTGTGCCACAGGCACATGATGCCAAACACCTCCGGGCTGTCCTCGATCTCAACATAGCGGACATTCTCCGAGTTTCTTCCACTCGCGGCGCTCGTCCCAAAGCCGATGGCCTTGTGCAGCATGATCTTGGTCTGCATGTCGCCCATCTTTTCTGCCTGATCGACAACCTCCGGCTTGAATCCCGCCTGAACAAACATGCTTTCAAACGCAGCATCCAGCAGGGGCACATCCTCCCTGCTCCATGCGATCACCGGATACCCCCTGAGTTCCTCCAGTCTGACGCGCTCCCGCTCATACAGCGCACAGCCCCTCGGGACGATGGCGTATGCCCTGCCCCGCGTCAGCCGCACGCACTCCACCTCGCTCATATCAGATATGCAAGGCTCCGGCAGCACCAGCAGATCCAGCTCATTGGCTTCAAACCGCTTTCTGGCCTCTCTGCAGGAGAAGTACTTCGGTTCAAGCAAAATTGGCAGCTTCCCATCATCCGGATTGGTGAGAGGAGTGATCAGGCACATCAGATGCTCATAAATGATATATCCCGTCTTCAGCGGCATCTTCCTGAAATACGCGGATTCCCGCACCCGGCTGCACAGACGCTGCACGTCATTGAGCACGCGCTGCGCTTCCTCTGCACAAACCCTGCCTGCCTCAGTCAGCTCAACCATGCGCTTCGTTCGGTGAAGAAGCTTGCAGCCCAGTTCTTCCTCCAGGTCGCGTATCGCCCGGCTGAGCGCAGGCTGCGTGACAAAGGATTGCTCAGCAGCCCGCGTGAAGCTCCCGGTCTTGGCGATTTCCAGAAAATACTGAAGCATTTGCAGCGTCATCGTCTCTCCCTCTCTGCCCGTAATCTGTCTTCCGCCCACAGTATACTGGCTCCCTATGTCTCTGTCAATCATATCTCATCAATATGGTTCAGTATCCATCTTCCTTGACTCTGCCGCCTTTCCATCGCCCGGGTTCCCTTCTCCGCGCTTGCCGCTTCTCGTCGCTTTCCTTATCCGCCGCACACGTTTTTTGTCTGTTTCAGCAATATTTTTTATGGGGTCTTGCTTCTCCACCGCTGGTATAGTATACTACTTTATTATGGATACTAAGGATTCCTAAGGAGGGATTTCCATGGCAGAAGAAGTCAAGGAGAAGAGCAACTTTATCTGGGAGGCAATCAAGGCCGACCTCGCCGCGGGCAAGAATGACGGCCGCGTCCAAACGCGCTTCCCGCCCGAGCCCAACGGCTATCTGCATATCGGCCATGTGAAAGCGCTGGCGGTGGATTTTACCACAGCCGAAAAGTTTGGCGGCGTCTGCAACCTGCGCTTTGACGATACGAACCCGACCAAGGAAAAGGAAGAATTTGTCGAGGCCATCAAGGATGACATCCATTGGCTCGGCTTTGAGTATGCGGGCGTCTATTATGCCTCGGAGCAGTATGACCAGATCTACGAGTTTGCGCTCGATCTGATCCGTCGTGGCCTCGCCTACGTCGACGATCTCTCCAAGGAGGAAATCCGCGCCTACCGCGGCACGCTGACCCAGCCCGGCAAGAATTCCCCCTACCGTGACCGCACGCCCGAGGAGAACATGGATCTCTTCCTGCGCATGAAGAACGGTGAATTCCCGGAGGGCTCCCGCGTCCTGCGCGCGAAGATCGATATGGCTTCGCCGAACATCAACCTGCGCGACCCCACCATCTATCGCATCAAGTATTGCACGCATCACCGCACCGGTGACAAGTGGTGCATCTACCCGATGTACGACTTTGCCCATCCGATCGGCGACGCGCTCGAGGGCGTCACGCATTCGCTCTGCTCGCTCGAGTATGAGATCCACCGTCCGCTGTACGACTGGGTGGTCAACGTCTGCAACTTTAAGCAGAAGCCGCGCCAGATCGAGTTCGCCCGCCTCAACCTGACCGGCACCGTCATGAGCAAGCGCAAGCTGCGCAAGCTCGTCGAGGAAGGCCACGTTGCCGGCTGGGACGATCCTCGCATGCCCACTCTCGCCGGTATGCGCCGCCGCGGCTACACCAAGGCCGCTGTGCGCGATTTCATCGACCGAATCGGCGTCTCCAAGGCCGATTCGACTGTCGACCATCGCCTGCTGGAGCACTGCGTGCGCAACGACCTTAACGAGGTCGCGCCGCGCGCGATGGCCGTGCTCAATCCGGTCAAGGTCGTGCTGACCAACATCCCGGAGGATGTCGTCGAGCTCTGTGAGATCGAAAACCATCCCAAGAAGCCGGAGATGGGCACGCATACCGTCCCCCTCACCCGCGAGATCTACATCGAGCGCGAGGACTTCATGGTCGAGGGCACGAAGAAATTCCAGCGCCTCAAGCCCGACGGCGAGGTCCGCCTCAAGGGCGCCTACATCATCGCCTGCACCGGCTATGACCTAGACGAAAACGGCGAGGTCTCCTGCATCTACTGCACGGCCGATCTGGCCACGAAATCCGGCTGCGAGGGCGCGGACCGCAAGGTCAAGGGCAACGGCAAGACGCTCCATTGGGTCAGCGCCACGCAGAACATACCGTTTGAAGCGCGTCTGTATGATGTGCTGATCCTCGACGGCGACAAGCCCTCCGAGGAAAGCGCGCCCGCGCCGGAAGCGCTGGCCGCCGACGAGAGCGACGAGGCCGAAGAGACGGTCGATTCCGGCGACGACTTCCTCCGTCAGGTCAATCCGGATTCCCTCAAGGTTGTGCATGGCTACGGCGAGCCGTGGCTGGCGGAAGCCAAGGTGGGCGACAGCTTCCAGTTCATGCGCACCGCCTACTTCTGCAAGGACAAGGACTCCACAGATGAGATGGCCGTCTTCAACCGCGTCGTGATCCTCAAGGACAGTTACAAGCCGGAGGCCTGACTCCGATCATCGAGAGAAAGAGAGCGATTCTGATGTCTACCGAAGTCCGCACGCGCTTTGCGCCCAGCCCGACGGGATATCTGCACCTCGGCGGCCTGCGCACCGCGCTGTATACCTATCTGTTCGCCAAAAAGCACGGCGGCAAGTTCATCCTGCGCATTGAGGACACCGACCAGGAGCGCGAGGTGCCCGGCGCCGTTGACCTGATCTACAAATCCATGCGTCAGGCCGGTCTCGATTATGACGAGGGCCCGGATGTCGGCGGCGATTACGGCCCCTATATTCAGACCCAGCGCCGCGACCTCTACCCCAAGTACGCCTGGGAGCTCGTCGAAAAGGGCGGCGCTTACTGCTGCTTCTGCACGAAGGAAGACCTGGAGCAGCAGCGCAAAGAGGCCGAGGCCAAGGGCGAGACCTACAAGTACAACAAGAAATGCCTGCACACGGTGAGCCTTGAGGAGGCCAAGCGCCGCATCGCCGCCGGCGAACCCTATGTCATCCGCCAGAACGTGCCGACCACGGGCAAGGCCTCGTTTGACGACATGCTCTACGGCCACGTCGAGGTCGACTGCGACACGCTCGACGACAACGTGCTCATCAAGGCCGACGGCCTGCCGACCTACAACTTTGCCAACGTCATCGACGATCACCTGATGGCGATCTCGCACGTCATGCGCGGCACGGAGTATCTCTCCTCCGCGCCCAAATACAACCTGCTCTATGAAGCCTTCGGCTGGCAGCCGCCGATCTATTTGCATCTGCCGCCGGTCATGGTCGAGTCTGTGCTGATGGACAAGGCCACCCGCCAGCCGATTCTCGATGAGAACGGCAACACGCAGCCGGTCGTGCGCAAGCTCTCCAAGCGCTATGGCGATCCGTCGTTCGAGGATCTGCTCGAGAAGGGCTACCTCAAGGAGGCCATCATCAACTTCATCGCGCTGCTCGGCTGGGCGCCCAAGGACACCAACGAGGAATTCTTCTCGATGGAGGATCTCATCCGCGTCTTCGACGAGAAGGGCATCAACAAGAGTCCCTCGATCTTCAACACCGAGAAGCTCAACTGGTTCAACGCGGAATACATCCGCCGCATGACGCCCCAGGCGTATGCCGAGGCCGCGAAGCCCTGGCTGACCCGCGTGCTCGATCCCGAAAGGTTTGATTTGGATCGTCTCTGCGAGTTGCTCCAAGCCCGCACGGAGATCTTCAGCCAGCTCCCCGGCATGGTCGATTTCCTCGCGGAGATGCCCGAGCTCGATATGGCGCTCTTCACCAACAAGAAGAGCAAGTCGACGCCCGAAACCAGCAAGACCGCGCTTGAGTTCGTGAAGCCGATTCTCGAAGGCATCGAGACCTGGACGGAAACGAACCTGCACGACGTCGTCATGGCCGCCATCCCGCAGAGCGGCATGAAGAACGCGACCGTTCTCTGGCCGCTGCGCATCGCGATCACCGGCCGCGCCGCGACCCCGGGCGGCGCCTTTGAAATGGCCTACCTGCTGGGCAGGGACGAGACCCTGAAGCGCCTTGACGCTGCCCTGGCAAAGCTGTAAGCCTTTCTCCCCTCAAATGCATACAGATGTCCCCTTCGGTTTTGGGTGTTGCCCGTGCCGAAGGGGACGTCTTTTTCTATTGTGCCTTTGCAGCAGAGAGCTGCCCTGTTCTGCCCGGCGCCAGCAACGTGGGCAGGATACAGACAAACGGATAGAGATACCTGCCCTGCATGACCGGGCCGAGCAGGTAGGTCATGTACAGCAGCACGGGAAGGGCGAGCACGAGCAGCCGCCTTCCGTCGCCGCGTATCGCCGCAGCCAGCACGCACAGCCCGCAGAGCCAGAAGATCGCGCCCGTATTGAACAGCCAGCGAACAACCGGGATGTCGTCCGCACCCGTCTTGTAGATGTGCTCGTCGAGCCATTGCCGGATGCCTTCAAACCGGGCGGGCGAGGTCATATCCGGCTGCGCAAACGGGCCCGTGAGCACGTGGTTTTGCAAGCCGACCTCGATGTAGGGCTGTGCGACGCGATACTGTGAATACGGATAGAGCGACGGCAGCGTCAGGTTGAGAAAAGCATCCACATAGACGCCCGGGCATTGCCGCCCGATGCGCGCCCAGAGCGCAAGCGCCTCCATTCGATGCGCCGAAAACCAGCCCGTATCCATCGCGTTCTTGACGGGATCGGAGAGCGTCGGCTCGTAAAGCAGATAGGCCTGCTCCGGGAAGAGCGCATCCATGCAGGCGATATCCTCTTCGGTGAAGCATTCCGGCCGCTCCCGATATGCCCGGGCGAGCTGCTGGATCGGCACGGAGAGCATCTCCGCCACGCTGCCGTGCGCCGCATCGGTCCACGCGCCGAGCGCAGCGTTGGCGCCCTGAGCCAGCACGATCACCGTCAGCGCCATGACGAGCAGGCGCTTCATCCTCCTGCCGAAAATCAGGAGGATGACCACCCAGACGATCGCCGCGTAGATCATGTTGTTGCGCAGCAGGCAGGCCAGAATGCCGCTGACGATCGCCAGTGCACAGTGTCCGCGCGACAGCCCCCTGCATGCCTCCTCCACGCACAGCGTCACAAAGAGCGCGAAGAAGCCCGAAAAGAGCACATCCTTGATACAGTTGCTCGCCATCGCCATATGCGCGGGATAGAGAATGAAAAAGAGCACAGCCCAGCGCGCGGCGCGCCTGGATCGGATTCTCGAGAGCGAGGCGCAGGTCAGCGCAAAGCAGGCCGCAAGCAGCGTCATCTGCATCAGAGAATACAGCGCCGCGCAGCGCTCAAACGACCCCATCCGGTCGAGAAACGAGAGCGCAAAACGGATCATCAGCGTATGCAGCAGCGGATGGAACATGTCGTAGGCATTCCCCGCGATCTGGAAGGTCTGCCGCTGCGTGTCATACATGAACGACCCGGGATAAAACACCAGGAACATCGGCACAAAGCTGAGCAGAATCAGCAAAAAGGCCGCCGGTGTGCAAAAGCGTCCCTCTTCCCTGCTGCGTTCAACCGGCTTGCGGCGCGCATCAAGCGCCCGCGGCAGCGCACAGAGCAGCAGCCAGAGCGCAGCCAGCGCAACAGGCAGCGCTGGCAAAAAACGCACGAAGGCTTTTCCCGGCGAGCAAGTTCCGCTCTCGTCGATTTGCGACAGCATCCCGGCGAGCAAGTTCCGCTCTCGTCGATTTGCGACAGCATCGCAAACAGCGCAGCATACATCACCGCGCCAATAAGCAGAACTGCCGCCTTTTTCTTTTCTGAGGCTCTGTCCATATCTTTCTTTACTCGCCCCCGTGACACCCATCTTCACAAAAGAAGCCAGACGAGGAGCTTCCCCGTCCGGCCTCGGTATGCGGCATTACACCGGCATGGTCTTGTTGTCCTTGTCAAGCATCGTGGAATCGATCTTGAGCTTCTGCGCCTGACGATACT
>SFFC01000168.1 GCA_004556985.1 Clostridiales bacterium
GTCTGCGACGGCTTGCCGCTGGCGCCGACGCGCATCTTGCGGCTATCGTGGCGGTCGCGGGCGATGGGCTTGTCGATGAGTTTTTCGTTCCAATCGATCTTGCCCTCGGCGAGCGCCAGATAGTGCTTTTCGAAGGCGTGGTCGACGACCATCTGGTCAAAGGCGGGCTGCGTCTGCTTGTCGAGCGAGAACAACACCACGCCGGTAGTGTCGCGGTCCAAGCGGTTGAGCGGCTGCATGTCGGTCGCGGCAAAGCCGTCGCCCATCGCCAGCAAAAGGTCGCTGGCATAGTCGGTAAGCGTGCGCTCGCCGGTGCCGTCGCCGTGGACGATCATGCCGGCGGGCTTATCGATGGCCATGAGCCAGGCGTCGCAGTAGAGGACTTGGGGTTCTTCGTTCACGTGTAAGCCTTTCGGTTAGCTAATTCCCACAAACATGCAGCCCGAAGTGGCGCCGCGCAGGCGGGCGGCGGGCTTACGGCCGGCCTGCGCGGCCTCGACGGCTCGACGGACGCGTGCGACGGCGCGGCCAATCTCATCGGCCTCGAGCAGGGTTCCGTCGACCATGAGACGGCGCACGCCGGCGTCGAGCATCTGTGGAACCTGCGGTGTGAGGTCGATGGGGTAGGCGTCGTACAGGCGCGAGCGGCCGTGGATGTCGGTGCGCACCGGCATGACCTTGCCGTCGATATTCTTGAGCGACAGCTTGCGGGCGCGCAGGCGGCAGTGGGCGCAATCGTGGATGCAGCCATTGGCCACCTGCAGGATACAGTGCTCGCTCGTCATAACGCGCGGGCGGCCGAAAACGGTGATGCCCAGGGCTGCGGGCGCGGAGGTGCCAAGCGAGATAATCTCGTCGAGCGTGATCTCGGGCGAGAGCCAAAACGCCCCGGCTCCGCGCTTGGCGAGTGCCTCCATGCAAGGCGTGTTGTGCACGGGCAGGCAAGAGCGAATCTCGGCCGTGGCACCAACCTGGGCGGCCAGGGCAAGCTCAGAGATGTTGCCAATAGCGACCGTGGCACCGGCAACAACCCACGGGTCGACGCGCGCGTGGTCGACGGCGCGGCAGACCTCATCGAGCACGGGAACAATACCCTGCTCAAACGCATCGGCGGGGGAGAGCTCGGCCGCATCGAGCGCGTCGGTGGTCATGTAGATGCGCGCGGCTCCCTCCGCGCGCGCTGCCTCGGCGGCCTCGAGCGAGGTGACGGTGGCGCAGATCTGCGGCTCATCGCGGTAGTGCTCGGGCGCGGGGCGGGAATCACTGGTGACAATCGCCGGCAGCTCGAGCGTGTGGGCGCGCTCGTCATACGGCGCCAGAATGGCCTCCTCGAGCGCCTTGCAAGCGGCGGCGCGCACCTTGTGCACAGCGGAGAAGCCCATGCCACAGCCCTCATCGAGCGCCACGTCAAAGCTCGCGGCCTCAAAGGGCGAGGAGCCCATGCGGCCGACGTGCTCCACCAGATCGGATGCCTCGACGGCGCGGGTCTTGGCGGCCTCGACGGTAAAGCCGGTGGCGGTGGCGGTGAGCGTGGGGTCGTCGCAGCAGGTGAGCGTGACGGTAAACGGCTCGCCCAGGCGCGCCACGACGGACACGTCTACGGCGCGGCGGCGCAGCACGTCGCGCTTGAGCGCGGCGCCGGCAGCGTCAATGGCGCGCTGGCTGCGAATCACACGCACGCGGCAGCCCTCGGGCATGCTGCGGGGAACGCGGCACTCGATGATGTCGCCGGGGGCGGCATCATCGGTAGCGATAGTGGTCAGGAATTGGTCGAACTCATCGTCGTGACGAAGCTCCAACAGGTCGCCCTTGCCCACGGGCTCAAACAGCTCAATGCGGGCGATGGCGGCGCGGCGACGACGGTCGTCGGGTTTGAGCCCGCGCACGTCGCGGTTGGCCATACGGCTGCCCAGCACCGTGCCCACGATCTGGCCGCGGTTGTTGGAGCGCTCGTAGCTCATCATCTCGTCGCCCGAGGTGCCGTCCTGATAGGCGTGCGTAAAGTCGCGGTTAAAGCAGCGCTTGAGTTGGCGCTGGCGAGCGGCGTCCTCGTCCTTATCTACGACGGCCCCGGCCAGCATGTCATCGATCTGATGACGATACACATCGACGATGGAGTACACGTAATCGGGCGCCTTCATGCGGCCCTCGAGCTTGAGCGATGCGGCGCCGGCGTCATACAGGCGGCGAACAAGCTGTGAAGTGTTGGTGTCGCGCGGGCATAGCGCGCGCTCGCGACCGGCGGGGGAGAGCGTGCGGCCGTTCTCGTCGATCAGCTCGTAGGGCAGACGGCAGGGCTGAGCGCACATGCCGCGGTTGGCCGAGCGGCCCGCCATGGCAAAGCTCGACAGCAGGCACAGGCCCGAGTAGCAAAAGCAGATGGCGCCGTGGCTAAAGACCTCCAGGTCAACGTCGGGCGCGGCGTCGTGGATGGCGGCGATCTCGTCGATGGAAAGCTCGCGCGAGAGGGTCACGCGGTCGGCGCCCTGCTCGCGGCACCAGATGGTTCCACGGTCATCGTGGATGTTCGCCTGGGTCGAGATATGGGTTTCGATGCCGGGCATGGCGCGCTTGACCTCAAAGAACAGGCCCCAGTCCTGGATAATGAAGGCGTCGGCGCCCAGCGTGGAGCAGCGATGGATGAGCTGCAGCGCATCGCTCATCTCGGACTGCTTGATGACGATGTTGACCGTGACGTAGACGCGCGAGCCGGCCAGG
>SFFC01000169.1 GCA_004556985.1 Clostridiales bacterium
GGCAGCGCTTGTTGCCGGAGGCGTGGCCAAAACGTGCGCTGAGGGGTAGATACCGGTCAATACTGCCGCTGAGGTGTGGGCCCCAAAGTACCCCACACCTCAGCGGCAGTAGTGGCCAGGAAGGACACCTCAGCGCACGTTTTGGCCAGAGGTAGGGCGCCTTGGGGGGCAGGCTCACTTGCTAGCGGGTTTTGGGGTGGTTGTCGTAGCGGACCTGCTTTTTGGAGCCGCCACCCTTGGAGCCGTTGCCCTGGGTGCTGCGCGGCTGCGAGCTGCGGGGCTGGGAAGAGGCAGGGCGGCCGGAGCTGCCGCTGCGCTGGCCGCGGGGCTGGCTGCCGCGGGTGCGGGGGGCGATGTCGACGAGCTCGACGTCGAGGTCACCGCCACGTCTGCCGCGGCGGGCGTCCTGCGCACCCTGGGCGCTGCGCTGGCTGCGCGTCTGCTGGCTGCGCTGGGCGCCGCCTGCACCGGGCTGCCCGCCGCGGGCGCTGGTGCCGCGGGTGCCGTACCCGCTGCCTGCCTGGCCGCCGCGGGAGCCGCCGGCGCGCTGGCCGCCGCGGGCGCTGCCGTACGAGCCGCCGCGCTGGGAGCCGCGCGCCGCGTCGTCGTAGTACCCGCCGCGCTGGGAGTCGCGCGGGTCGTAGCCGCCCACCTGGCCGCCGCGGCCCACCTCCAGGCGAATCGCCGCGCTCACCACGTCGGGGTCGTACTCCCCCACGTGCACGATCACGGGGCGGCGCCCTGTCGGTGGCGTGGTGATCAGGCTCATGTCGCGCACGCCGCTCGTGGCCATCTGCATGGTTCGCGGAATAGGCGTGGCCGAAAGCGTGAGCACGTCAATCTGCTCGCGCAGGTTCTTGAGCTGCTCCTTGTGCTGCACGCCAAAGCGCTGCTCCTCGTCGATGATCACCAAACCCAGGTTCTTGGGGTTCACATCGGCCGAAAGCAAACGATGCGTGCCGATGAGCACGTCGATCGTGCCCTCGGCAAACGCCTTGAGCGCGCGCTTCTGCTGCGCCGGCGTGCGAAAGCGGCTGAGCACCTCGACCTCGAGGCCAAACGGGGCAAAGCGCTCAAAGAAGGTCTCGTAGTGCTGTTGGGCCAGAATAGTCGTGGGGCAGAGCACCATGACCTGACGGCCGGAGTCCACGCACTTAAACGCCGCGCGCAGGGCAACCTCGGTCTTGCCAAAGCCCACGTCGCCGCACAGCAGGCGGTCCATGGGCTTGGGCGCCTCCATGTCGGCCTTAATATCGGCGATAGCCTCCAGCTGGTCGCGCGTCTCGTCGTAAGGAAAGCTCTCCTCCATCTCGATCTGCTCGGGCGTGTCGGGCGGGCAGGCGATACCGGTAATCGACGAACGGCGCGTATACAGATCGACCAGGTCAAACGCCAGCTTTTTGGCGTTCTTGCGCGCCTTGTTGGTGGCACGCGTCCAGTCGGCGGTGTTGAGCCTAGTCAGGCGCGGCTTGTCGCCGTCGGGACCAACATAGCGCGTGATGCGGTCGACCTGCTCGAGCGGCACGTAGAGCTTGTCGCCGTCGGCATATTCCAGCAAAAAGTAGTCGCGCTCCTTGCCGCCAACTTCCTGGCGCGCGATCTCGCTAAAGAGCGCGATGCCGTGAGTAGCGTGCACCACGTAGTCGCCCGGCTTAAACGGAAACGTGATCTGCGTAATGTCCACCTTGCGACGGCTGCGCGCGCGGTTGGCGTCCATGCGGGCATTGAGATCGGCGATCGAGAACACGGCTAGGTTGGCATCGGGCACCACCACGCCCTGCGGCAGGGCAGCATCCACAAAGGTCACGCGTCCGCGCGAGATGGTGGGTACGGCAGCACCGGCGGCAGCCTGGGCGGCGCCCGACTCGAGCGAGCGGGCGTTGAGTGCGTCGACGCGGCGCTCGCGGATCGAGGCATGGGCCTCCTGGCGGACAGCACGGTCGGCAGAATCTGCCGCTGCCACGCGTACGCGCTCGCCAATAACGCCGGCGTTTTCGGGGGCGGCCGTCAGCGACTCCTCAAAGGTAATGCCCTCGTCGCCAAAGGTGAGCTCCATCGACTCGCGCGCTCCGCGGTCGGGAATGGCAAACACGCAGGCATAGCGCTTGCCCACGACTTCCTGAACGCGCGTCATAAAGCGGTTGTCCGAGCCTGCGATAGCCGGCTGCTCAATCTTGAGCTCTGCCGTAACCGCACCGCCGGCGCGGATCAGGCTCACGTAGTTCAGGCGCTGCTGAGCACCAAAGTCGAGCTGCTGGGCGCGCACGTACAGGCCGTCCAAGCGGTCAATCCCCGCCTCGCCGGCGCGCGCCTCGATATCCTCGTAGGCACGCAGGCAGTCGTCGAACAGCGAGCGCGGCTCGGACAGAACCACAAGCGCCTTGCCGCTCACGTGCGCCAACGGGCTCACGGTCTGGCCGTACATCACCGGCAAAAAGCGGTCGAGCTCGGGTGTGACGATACGCGCATCAACCATCTCGAGCAGTGCCGCCAGCTTGCTGTCGCTCTGGCTTGCGCGATAGAGCGCCACGTGCATGTTGTGAACGGCTTCGTCGGTAAGCGCCAGCTCGCGGCACGGGAAGATCTCGATGCTGTCCTCGTTGCCGATGGTTTGGCCCGTAGAGCTCACCATACGGCGAATGCGATCAATTTCGTCGCCAAAGAACTCAATGCGCACGGGCGCTTTCTCTTGTGCGGGGAATACCTCGACGGT
>SFFC01000170.1 GCA_004556985.1 Clostridiales bacterium
ACCCGCCCCATCCTCGCCGAGCTCGAGCGCCTGTATCCGGACGCGAAGCCCGCGCTCCATTTCGCCAATCCCTATCAGCTGCTCGTCGCCGTCATCCTCTCCGCCCAGTGCACGGACGTGAAGGTCAATCTGGTGACGCCGGCGCTCTTCGCCGCCTATCCGGACGCGGCGACGCTCGCAGAGGCCGAGCCGGAGCAGGTCGAGCCCTATATCCGCACCTGCGGCCTCTACCACAACAAGGCCAAAAACCTCGTCCTGACCGCCCGCGCGCTGATGGAGCGCTACGGCGGCGAGGTGCCCGCCGATCATGACGCGCTGGAGAGCCTGCCCGGCGTCGGCCGCAAGACGGCGAACGTCGTCATGAGCTGCGCGTTCGGGGAGGACGCCATCGCGGTGGATACGCATGTCTTCCGCGTCAGCAACCGCCTGGGCCTCGCCGACGCAGGCGACGTGCTCAAAACCGAGCAGCAGCTGATGGAAAACATCCCCAAGGATCAGTGGAGCCGCGCGCATCACTGGCTGATCTTCCACGGCCGCCGCGTCTGCGCCGCCCGCAAGCCCGCCTGCGAAGCCTGCACGCTGCATTCCTGGTGCGAATACGCAAACGGCAATCCCAAGGGCAAAAAATAAACCCGCGCCGCAGCGCGGGAGCAAGATTCGCCGCCGTGTCAGATATCCGTCTGCGCGGCGGCGTTTCTTTTTGTGCAGACTCTTTTTAAGCCTTCTGGAGGAATGGCGCAATCCTCGCGGCGTCCCGTCTGCCCTTGTCATACATCCGCTGGAGCTTCTCCTTGTCCTTGGTCAGCGTGGACAGCCCGCAGACGTCGTCCGGCGCGACGATGAGCACGCTGCCCTGCCGCTCCATCTCCTGCGCGTAGGCCACGCCGTCGTTGTAGGCCTTGTAGCGGTTCATCAGCGCCTCGCCCGCCCTGGGATAGCTGCGCGAGAGGATTTTGGCGATCGTCCTGTCCTTCTTCTGCTCGCGCCTGAAGTCAACCGGATGCGTCAGGATGACGACGATGCGGTCACAGCCGTCCGCTTCCGCTTTTGGCACAGGCACAGGATCGCTGATTCCGCCGTCGAAGCAGGGAATCTCCCCGATCATGTAGGGCTTGCAGAAGACGGGCAGCGCGCAGGATGCCTTGAAGACGTCGTAGTGATCCTTCGTGATGTCGTCCTTTTTGGAGAAATAGACCGGCTTGCCCGTGCGCGCATCGCATGCGCCGATGTAGAATTCCGCCGGATTGGCTTCGATCGCCTCGTAGTCGATCGGGTTTTCGCCGTCGGAGTTCGAGAGCGTGCTGTACACATAGTCGAGATCGACGTAGTTGCGCGTGCGCAGCCAGTTCTCCGGGCTGGCGTATTCCTTGCGGAACACATACTGCATGTAGAACGTATAATTGCGTCCATGCTGGCGCGCCATATACGACGCGAGATTCGCGCTGCCGGCGGAAATGCCGATGCAGTAGTCAAAGTCGATGCCCTGCTCCAGGCAGACATCCAGCACGCCCGCGCCGTAAATATCGCGGAAGCCGCCGCCCACGTCGATAATTCCTGTCTTCATCCTTTATCCACCTCCGCGGAAGGTCTCTCTAACTGATATATTATACGGCTTTCCCGGCCAGATGTCAAAGCCTCCCGCCTGACCGGCGCAAAACCGCCGCGAAAAAGGCCGTTTTTTCTTCCTTTCCTGTTTACCTCGGCGCGTCCCTTCTGGTATAATACCCCTTGTCACAAAGGAGTGGTATCCGAATGAACACACGCACATCTCCCGGCGCATACGCCGGCTTTGACCATGGCGCGGCCTTCCGCCAGGGCCTGCGCGACGGCATCCCCATCGGCCTGGGCTATTTCGCCGTCTCCTTCTCGCTGGGCATTTCGGCGCGCGGCGCGGGGCTAAGCGCCCTGCAGGGCTTCCTCGCGAGCCTGTTTACCTCCGCGTCGGCGGGCGAATACGCGGTCTTCACCTCCATCGCCGCGCAGGCGACGTATCTGGAAATCGCGCTCATCACGCTGATCGCCAACGCGCGCTATCTGCTGATGAGCTGCGCGCTCAGCCAGCGCTTCGCCCCGGAGATGCCCTTCCAGCATCGCCTGCTCATCGGCACGGCGGTCACGGATGAGATCTTCGGCGTCACCATCGCGCGCCCCGGGCTGATCGACCCGTACTACACCTATGGCGTCATCCTCACCTCGGTGATTCCCTGGGCGGCGGGCACGTCCTGCGGCATCGTGATGGGCAACCTGCTGCCCGCGCGCATCGTCAGCGCGCTGAGCGTCGCGCTCTACGGCATGTTCCTGGCGATCATCATCCCGCCCGCGCGCCGCAGCCGCATCGTCGCCGGCCTCGTGCTGGCGGGCTTCGCCGCGAGCTGGGCGGCCGGAAAGCTGCCCGTCATCTCCGGCTTCTCCAGCGGCACGCGCACGATCGTGCTGACCGTTCTGCTCGCCGGCATCGCGGCGCTGCTCTTCCCCGTGCAGAGCGCGCATTACACGGAGGAGGAGATGGACGCATGAGAAACGTGAACCTCTACATCGCCATCATGGCGGGCGTGACCTATCTGATCCGCGTCCTGCCGCTGACGCTGATCCGCCGGCCGATCAAAAACCGGTTCATCCAGTCCTTCCTCTTCTATGTGCCCTATGCGACGCTCGCGGTGATGACCTTTCCCGCGATCGTCGAGGCGACGCAGAGCCCCGTCGC
>SFFC01000056.1 GCA_004556985.1 Clostridiales bacterium
GCGCGCTTGAGCGCCCAGACGCAGTGGACGGAGCAGTAGTCAAACTCGATGCCCTGGCCGATGCGGATCGGGCCGGAGCCGAGGACGACGACGGTCTTTCTTCCGCTGTTTTTGGCCTCAGTCGCCACGCCGTAGGCGCTGTAGAAATACGGGCTGATCGCCTCAAACTCGCCGCCGCAGGTGTCGACCATGCGGAAGGCAGGCAGAATGTCCATCTCCTTGCGCAGCGCGCGGATGTCCTCCTCTGCGCAGCCAATAAAGCGTGCGATGGCCTTGTCCGCCATGCCCATCTTCTTGGCCTCAAGCAGCAGGTCGCGTGTCAGCGCCTCCCTGCCGCCCAGCACGCGGATCGTCTGCTCCATGCGGACGATATTTTGAACCTTCTTGAGGAACCAGAGGTCGATCTTCGTGATGTCGTGGATGTGCTCCATCGAGACGCCGCGACGCAGCGCCTCCGCGACGACGAAGGAGCGCTCCGTGTTGATCTCGTGCAGGCGACGCTCGATCTCCGCGTCGTCAAGCGCCTCCAGCGCAGGCACGACGAGGCTATCCATGCCCATCTCCAGCGAGCGCACAGCCTTGAGCATCGCGCTCTCAAAGTTCGTGCCGATGGACATGATCTCGCCGGTCGCCTTCATCTTGGTGCCGATATGCTTGTCCGCGTAGACGAACTTGTCAAATGGCCAGCGTGGGAACTTGAGCACGACATAGTCAAGCGTCGGCTCGGCGCAGGCATAGGTCTCGCCGGTCACGCCGTTGACGATCTCGTCGAGCGTATAGCCCAGCGCGATGCGCGTCGTGACCTTCGCGATCGGGTAGCCGGTCGCCTTGGAGGCCAGCGCCGAGGAGCGGGAGACGCGCGGGTTGACCTCGATGACGTAATACTGCATGCTGTCCGGCGAGAGCGCGTACTGCACGTTGCAGCCGCCCTCGATGCCCAGCGCGGAGATGATGTTCAGCGACGCGCTGCGCAGCATCTGGTGCTCCGGGTCGCGCAGCGTCTGGCTCGGCGCGACGACGATGGAGTCGCCGGTGTGCACGCCGACCGGGTCGAAGTTCTCCATGTTGCAGACGGTGATGCAGTTGCCCGCGCCGTCGCGGATGACCTCGTACTCGATCTCCTTCCAGCCGGCGACGCTGCGCTCGATCAGGTTTTCATGCACGCGGGAGGAGCGCAGGCCGTCCGCGCAGATTTCGCGCAGCTGCTTCTCGTTCTCCGCGATGCCGCCGCCCGTGCCGCCCAGGGTATACGCCGGGCGGACGATCACGGGATAGCCGTACTGATTCGCGAAGTCGACAGAGGCCTGCACGTCGTGGACGATCACGGAGTCGATGCAGGGCTCGCCGATGGAGAGCATCATGTTCTTGAAGTCCTCTCGGTCCTCGGCGCGGCGGATCGAGTCGATCTTCGTGCCCAGCAGCTCGACGCCGTATTTGGCCAGGATGCCCTTTTCGTCGAGCTCCATCGCCAGGTTCAGGCCCGTCTGGCCGCCCAGCGAGGCGAGCAGGCTGTCCGGCCGCTCTCGGGCGATGACCTTTTCAAGCGACGCCGCCGTCAGCGGCTCCAGATAGACCTTGTCGGCGATGTCGGTGTCGGTCATGATCGTCGCCGGGTTCGAGTTGACCAGCACGACCTCGACGCCCTCCTCCTTGAGGACGCGGCAAGCCTGCGTGCCGGCATAGTCGAACTCCGCCGCCTGACCGATGACGATCGGGCCGGAGCCGATCACGAGCACCTTCTTGATGGATTCCTTCTTAGGCATTGCGCTCGCCTCCCGTCTGCTTCGCCGCGCGCACCATGTTCAAAAAGTCGTCAAAGAGATAGCTCGTCTCGCGCGGGCCGCCGCAGGCCTCCGGATGGAACTGCACGGAGAAGGCGTTTCTGTCCGTATAGCGGACGCCCTCGACCGTCTGGTCGTTCCAGTTGACGTGGCTGACGACCGCACCCGCGGGCAGATGCTCCGGGTCGACCATGTAGTTGTGGTTCTGCGGGGTGACGGCGCAGGTACCGCGCGCGAGATCCTTGACCGGATGGTTCGCGCCGTGGTGGCCGTATTTCATCTTGACCGTCGCGCCGCCCATCGCCAGCGCCATGAGCTGATGCCCGAGGCAGATGCCGAAGACGGGCTTGGCGTCCATCAGCTCACGGATGGCCGCGATCGCCTGGGGATTGTCTTGCGGGTCGCCGGGGCCGTTGGTCAGCATGACGCCGTCGCAGCCGCCGTCGAGCACCGCCCTGGCGGGCGTATCCGCGGGATAGACGCGCAGCGTGCAGCCCCTCCTGTTCAGGGAGCGCAGAATGCCCTGCTTGAGACCGAAATCCATGACCGCAATCGTGAGATCCCCGTCGCCCTTCACCTCGTAGGGCGCCTCGCAGGTGCATTGCTTCACCTGGTCGTGCATCTCAAAGCGCCGCGCCAGCGCGAGATCCTCCGGCGTCGGCTCTCCCTCGACGATGCGCCCGCGCAGCGTGCCGAAGACGCGCACGTGCTTGGTCAGCGCGCGGGTATCCACGCCGCACAGGCCCGTGACCCCCTGCTCGTCGAGATACTGGTCAAGCGTCTTCCTCGTCTGCCAGTTGCTGGGCACGTCGCAAAGCTCCGAGACGATGAATCCGCGCATGCGCACGCGCGCGCTCTCGTTGTCCAGATCGTTGATGCCGACGTTGCCGATCAGCGGATAGGTCATGCAGACGATCTGTCCGCAGTAGGACGGGTCGGTCAGCGTCTCCTGATAGCCGGTCATGCCGGTCGTGAAGACCACCTCGCCCGTCACAGGCGCCTTATGCCCAAACAGCGTCCCCTCGTAGCGGGAGCCATCCTCCAGAATCAAAGTTGCCATGGGCTCTCTCCTCATTGCATATTCCATGAATATTAACCGAATATCGACGCATATTATACATCAAGCACAGACCGGCGTCAAGCATAACCTCTGCCCGGCAAAAAGAAAGCCGCCAAAAGGCGGCCAGGATGCGAAAAGGACGAAAAAACGGGAAACAGCATGCCCAGCGCGAAAGCGTTCTTTCCCCGTCCGGTCATGCTGCTCCCCCTCCCTTTGTCTGCTCCGTTTGCTCTGCCGAAACGCCGTCCGCGCCCCGCAGCTTATCTGAACATCATTTCCTCGCGGCGCGGGCCGTTGGAGACCATTTTGATCGGGCAGCCGATCTGCTCCTCGAGGAACTCGACGTAGCGGCGCGCGTTTTCGGGCATATCCTCAAAGCGCTTGATGCCCCGGGTATCGCACTTCCAGCCCGGCAGCTTCACATACACCGGCTTGCAGTGCTCCAGCTTCGGGGTCACCGGGAAGCGATCGACGCGCTCACCGCCGCAATCGTACGCCACGCAGACGGGAATCTCGTCGAGATACCCCAGCACGTCCATGTTCGTCAGCGCCACCTCGGTCGCGCCCTGCATCTCGCAGCCATAGCGCGTCGCGACGCAGTCAAACCAGCCCACTCGCCGCGGACGGCCCGTCTTGGCACCGTATTCGCCGCGGTCGCCGCCGCGCTTGCGCAGCTCCTCAGCCTCCTGACCAAAGAGCTCCGTGGTGAACGGGCCCGCGCCCACGCAGGAGGAATACGCCTTCGTCACCGCGACGATCGAATCGATCGACCAGACCGGGACACCAGCGCCCACCGGCGCATAGCCCGCCAGCGGCGAAGAGGAGGTGACCATCGGGTAGATGCCGTGATCGGGGTCGCGCAGCGTGCCGAGCTGACCCTCGAGCAGAATGTTCTTGCCCTCCTTGACCGCCTGCATCATGAAGGCGTCGGTATCCGCGACATAGGGGCGGATGCGCTCGGCCAGGTCGGTCATCTTCGCGATCATTTCCTCCAGATCGATCGGCGGCTTGTGATAGAGGTGCTCCAGCAGCGCGTTCTTGATGTCCAGCGCGTGCGCGAGCTTCTCGCGCAGCACGTCCGGATAGTAGAGCTGGCACAGCTGCAGGCCGATCTTCTGGTATTTGTCGCCGTAGAACGGCGCAATGCCAGACTTGGTGGAGCCGAAGGAATTCTTCCCCAGGCGCTCCTCCTCATAGCAGTCAAACGCGACGTGATAGGGCATGAGCACCTGCGCCCGCTCGGAGACGAGGATCTTCGGCCGCGGCACGCCCTGAGAGACGACCTCCTCCAGCTCGCGCAGGAAGGCCTCGATGTCCAGCGCCACGCCCGGGCCGATGACATTGACGACGTTCGGGCTGCACACGCCGCTGGGCAGCAGATGCAGCGCAAAGCGGCCGTAATCGTTGATGATGGTATGCCCGGCGTTCGCGCCGCCCTGGAAACGGACGACGATGTCGGACTGCGCCGCGAGCATATCGGTGATCTTACCCTTGCCTTCGTCGCCCCAGTTGGCGCCGACGATTGTTCGTACCATGAGGTTCAACCCCTTTCGCAAAGAGAAAGCGGCGTTTGCCGCAAGTCTACCGTATACAAACCCAATCAGTTATGATACAGGATTCAGCAGCCTCTGTCAAGCAGTTTCCGATTTTTTGAGGCTTTTGTCCTTCGTGAGGCGCGCAATGTCCCGCGCGTGGACGCCGCTCAGGCAAGGCCAAGCTCTGCGCGCACACGCTTGGGCAGCGCGCCCAACACCAGCGCATAGGATTCATCGAGCATATCCTCAAGAATGTCCTCGGGCAGAGCTCCCTGCGCGCGCACGGAATTCCAGTGCAGCTTGTTCATGTAATAGCCGGGGATCACGTCTTCAAACTGCCCGCGCAGAAACTCGCCCCGCAGCGGCTCGAGCTTCATCGTGATATAGACAAGGCGTCCGTCATCCCCGTAGCAGAGCGCGCAGAAGAGCTTGCCGCCGACCATGTAGCGCGTCCAGTTCCATTCGGCCTTGAAGTCGCGCGTCACGCCGGGCTTTTGCATGAGATGCCCGTCGATCCAGTCAACCCGCACAGACATCCTCCTCCTTGTCCTCCTGCACGCAGTCCATCCGGCCAAAGACCGTCTCCACCAGCGCGGAGAGCTCCCGCCAGGCGTCTGTGTCCGAGAGCTCGCTCTCAAGCATGGCCGTACAGCTTCGGTAGTACCAGGCATGGCGGCGCTTGTCCTGCTGATGAAAGCGGCAGAAGATGGACTCGCCGTCGAGCAGATAGTCGCGATGGATGGCGCGCATGTTGCTCAGCTTGTCGGAGAGCGCGACGATCTTCGCCTCCCGGCAGCCGTGGGCGATCTTGCGGATGGCCTCGTGCTTGCGCGCATCCCAGCTGCGGCAGGGGTCTCCCCAGTTCGTCTGGCTCTCGCAGGCGACCAGCTTGGCCACCTTCGCGCCAAAGCGCTCCCTGAGCGTCTCCTCGCTCACGCCGCAATCCTCAATCACGTCGTGCAGCGCGGCGGCGGCGAGCACGTCCTCGTCCTCCGTGATGGAGGCGGCGATCGCCATGGCCTCCATCGGATGCACAATGTATGGGAGTCCCGATCCTCTGCGCGCCATGCCGTCGTGCGCCTTCGCAGCGAAGGCAATCGCCTCTGTCAGCAGCGTCATCCGCTCTCCTCGCTTTCCGCTCACCTGTGTTCGTCGACCACGCCGTCAAAAACATGGGTTGCGGGGCCGGTCATGAAGAGATGGCCCGTCGCCTCGTCCCATTCGTCCACAAGCTCGCCCCCGTCGAGCACGACATGCGCGCGCCTGTCCGCCAGGCCGCACAGGCTCGCCGCCACGAGCGCCGCGCAGGAGCCCGTCCCACAGGCCAGCGTGACGCCGCTGCCGCGCTCCCACACCCGCATCCGCAGGCGATCCCTCGAGAGCACATTGACAAATTCGATATTCGCTTTTTGCGGGAAGGCCGGATGGCATTCGAGCGCGGGGCCGTAACGCCGCAGGTCGAAGTCCTCCACCGGCTCCTCAAGAAAGATGACGCCGTGGGGATTGCCCGTCGAAACCGGCGTGATGGCAAACGTCCGCCCCAGTGCCTCAATGGGCGCCCTGCGCACGATGCCGCTGCCCAGCAGGCAGGGCACGCGCGCGCAATCGAGCACGGGCTCGCCCATATCCACGCGCACCGAGACGACCTCGCCGCCCTGCACGTTCAACAGGAGCGTTTTCACGCCGGAGAGCGTCTCCAGCGTCACGACGGTTTGGCGCGTCATACCGCGGTCATAGACGTACTTGCCGATGCAGCGGGCCGCGTTGCCGCACATCGCGCCCTGCGAGCCGTCCGCGTTGAACATGATCATCCGAAAATCGGCGATATCGCTGGGCGCGATGACGACCAGGCCGTCTGCGCCGACGCCGAAATGGCGGTCGCTCAGGGCCCGGGCCAGCGCCGGGAGATCTGCGGGATGCTCCTCAAAGCCGTTGATATAGAGGTAATCGTTGCCCAGCCCGTGCATCTTGCTAAACTTCATCGGCGTCCCTCCGTCACGGCGCAGCTTTGGCGACAAGCGCCTCAAGCGCCGCCGTCAGCGTCGGCACATCCTCGGCCGGCAGGCAGGTGATCGCGTCGCCCACGGTCTTCTTGACAAAACCGGACAGCGCGCGGCCGGGGCCGATCTCCACGATCGTGTCGACGCCCAGCTCCGCCAGGCGGCGGATCGTGTCCTCCATGCGCACGGGAGAGACGACCTGCCGGATGAGCAGCTCCGCGACGCTCGTTTGTTCGTCCTTCACGTCGCCCAGGCAGTTGAAGAGCACCGGGAAGCGCATCTCGCCGAACGGCTCGCCTTCAAAGCGCGCCCGAAGCGCGTCGGAGGCCGGCTGCATCAGCGGCGTATGGAACGGGCCGCTCACGCGCAGAGGCAGCAGCCGCCTCGCGCCCGCCGCCTTCGCCAGCTCGCCCGCGCGCGCGACCGCCGCGGCGTCGCCGCCGATGACGATCTGCCCCGGGCAGTTGTAGTTGCAGATCTGCACGACGCCCTCCGACGAGGCCTCCTCGCAGCAGGCCGCCAGCGCCTCGCGCCCGAGCATCAGCACGGCGGTCATGCCGCTTGCGCGTCCCTCGCTCGCCTTCGCCATCGCCGCGCCGCGATAGGCCGCCAGCTCGACGGCCGCCTTCGCCGTGAAGACGCCCGCCGCCTGCAGCGCGCTGTATTCGCCCAAACTCAGGCCCGCCGCGTATTCCGGCATGATGCCAGCCTCAAGGAGCACAGCCGTCACGCCGGCCGCAAACGCAACCATGCAGGGCTGCGTGTACTGCGTCTGCCCCAGCAGGCTGTCCGGGTCCTCAAAGCAGACTCTGTGCAGGTCGAAATCGAGGTTCGCCGCGTCAAACGCCTCCCGGAACGCCGGAAAGGCCTCGTACAGGTCGCGGCCCATACCCGCGCGCTGACTGCCCTGCCCGGCATAGAGAAATGCCAGTTTCATCGCATGATCCTTCCCGCGCCTGCGCGCGCCGTCGTCAGATGGCAAACATCAATCCAGCCCAGGTCAGCCCGCCGCCAAAGCCCACGAGAATCACCCGCTGGCCCGCTTTCAGCAGCCCGGCCTCGTTCATCTCGTCAAGCGCCAGCGGAATGCTCGCGGCGCTCGTGTTGGCGTAGCGGTCGAGATTCTTGTAAAACTTCTCCGCCGGGCAGCCGAGCCTGCGCACGCTCGCGTCGAGAATTCGCTCGTTCGCCTGATGGCAAACCACCCAATCGACATCCTCCATCGCGACGCCGCCCTTGGCGAGGAGCTTCTGCACGCACTGGGGAATCGTCGAGACGGCAAAGCGGAAGACCGCCTGCCCGTCCATCGTCATCGGCGTATGCGTCGTGCCGCCCGCGCGCAGCGCCATGTCGCCGCGCGTGCCGAAGACGGCCTCGTACTCCGCATCCTTGTCAAGCGCGATGATCGCCGCGCCCGCGCCGTCGCCAAAGAGCACGCAGGTCGAGCGGTCGCTCATATCCAGCAGCCTGCTCATCTGCTCGCTGCCCACAACCAGGGCATAACGCCCCGCGCCGCCCAGCAGCAGACCGCGCGCCGTCTCCATCGCGTAGAGGAAGCCCGCGCAGGCCGCGCCGACGTCCATCACCGGGATATCCTGCGCAAGGCCGAGCGCATGATGCACCGTGCAGGCCAGGCTGGGCATCATATACTCCTGGGAGGAGGTCGCGCAGACCACGCAGCCGATCTCCTCCGGCGCGATACCGCCGTGCGAGAGCGCCTTTGTGGCCGCCTCGACGGCCAGCGTCGTCACGCTCTCGCCCTCAGCGCAAAAACAGCGCTGGTGGATGCCGGTTCTGCTGGAAATCCATTCGTCGCTCGTGTCGACGTATTCGCGCAGGTCGTCGTTTGTGACCACCCTGCCGGGCACGGCGCGGCCCGTTGCAATCAGCCTGATTCCGTTCATAGTGTCCTTATCCCGCATGGCGTGCATGCGTCCGTTTTCGCCGCGTCAGACACGGCGGTATTTTTCGTATCTCCGCGCGGTCAGCTCCTGCGCGCTGAGCGCGCTGAGCGCATCAAGCCGCGCCGTGAGCGCCGCGTCCAGCGCAGCATAGAGCGCCGCCGGATCGCGCTGCGCACCGCCGGCCGGCTCCGGCACAATGCCGTCGATCACGCCGAAACGGAGCATGTCCGCCGCCGTCAGCTGCATGACGCCGCAGGCCTCCGCCTTGCGCCCGGCGTCCTTCCAGAGGATGCTCGCGAATCCCTCCGGGCTGACGACCGAGAAGAAGGCGTGCTCCAGCATCAGCATGCTGTCGGCCACGCCCAGCGCGAGCGCGCCGCCGCTGCTCCCCTCGCCGGTGATGACGCTGATGACCGGCACCGCCAGTTGGCTCATCTGCGCCAGATTCTGCGCGATGGCCTCGCCCTGCCCGCGCGCCTCGGCCTCCATGCCGGGATACGCACCCGGCGTATCGATGAAGGTCAGCACGGGCCGGCCGAATTTCTCCGCCTGCTTCATGAGCCTCAGCGCCTTGCGATAGCCCTCCGGCTCCGGCATGCCGAAGTGGTAGGCCATGTTCTCCTCGAGGCTGTGGCCCTTTCTCGTGCCGATGACCGTCACGGGCCGGCCGTGAAAGCGCGCGATGCCGCCCAGCACGCCCGGATCCTCGCCCGCGTAGCGGTCGCCGCGCTGCTCAAAGAAATCCGTCATCAGCGCGCGGATCAGGTCGTCGATTCTCGGCCGGTGCGGGTGGCGCGCCAGATAGACCGTGTCCTCCGGCGTCAGCGCGATAAGGCGCGAGAGCAATGCGTCCCGGCGGCGTTCAAGCGCCGCCCTTTCCTCCCCGGAGCCCGGCAGCGCCGCCTCGACGGCCTCCAGCTCCTGCAAAACGTCGCGAATCATGCGCCCTCCTCCGTCCTGCTGTGCAGACGCAGGAGCAGCGCAAGCGTCTCGCGCATCCGCTCCCGGGGCACAATCTGGTCGACAAAGCCGTGCGCGAGCTGAAACTCGCTGCGCTGAAAGCCCTCCGGCAGCCGCTCGCCGATCGTCTGCTCGATGACGCGCGGGCCGGCAAAGCCGATCAGCGCGCCCGGCTCGGCGAGCGTGATATCGCCCAGGCTGGCAAAGCTCGCCGTCACGCCGCCCGTCGTCGGATGCGTCAGCACGCTGATGAACAGCCCGCCCGCCTCCTGAAAGCGCGCGATGGCTGCGCTCGTCTTCGCCATTTGAAGCAGGCTGAACACGCCCTCCTGCATGCGCGCGCCGCCGCTGGCGCTGAAGATGATCAGCGGCAGGCAATGCGCCCCGGCGTACTCGACCGCGCGCGTCACGCGCTCGCCGACGCCCGTGCCCATGCTGCCCATCATGAAGCGGCTGTCCAGCGCGCAGACGACCGCCCGCTCGCCCCCGATGCGGCCCTCCGCCGCGACGGCGGCCTCGTCAAGGCCCGTCTTCGCCCGCTGCGCCGCGAGCTTCTCCGCGTAGCCCGGAAAGCTCAGCGGATCCTCCCCATGCGCCTCTGCGGCCAGCTCGCGTGCCGTCCCCTCGTCAAGGACGAGGTTCAGGCGCGCCCAGCCGCCCAGCGGCGCCAGCTTTTCCCTTTCCGGCATGCCGTTATGCGTTCTGCTTCTTCAGGTAGGCGTACAGGTCGCCGACCGTCGAAAACGTCGCCAGCAGATCGTCCGGCACGTTCAGCCCCAGCTTTTCCTCCAGCGCCATGCTCAGCTCCACGGTATCCAGGCTGTCCGCGCAGACCTCCGGCACCAGCATCGCCTCCGGCACAACCTGATCCGCGTTGCAGTTGGGCAGCGCGGCGGTGATGATCTCCTTCAAATCCTCAAAGCTCATGGCTTTTCTCCTTCTCCCGCGCGAAAGCGGGTTTTCACAGGTTATCGTTTCCCCTAACATTCTATCAAAGGCGCGCGATTTGTCAAGGGTCACTTGAGCCGGGTCTCCCCGCCCCAGCGCGCCTCGCGGTCGGCCTCGTAGAGGGCAAGCCGCTCGTCCCAGGCCGCGTAGGCCGGATCGTCCCGCCTGTCCTCGAGGTCGCAGTGCTCCGTCAGCCACTGCCCCAGATACGCCGTCAGCCTGGTCGCGCCGTCCGGGTTCATATGGCCGAGATAGTCGTAGCAGTCCGCCTCAAAGTCGACCAGACCCTCGACGTCAAACAGGTTGAGGAACGGCACGCCCAACTCCTGCGCCAGCGGCGCGACGCCGTTGACACGCATCTGCTCCTCCTTCGGAACCGGCGCGGGAATCGCAATGAAGACCGGCTCGATGTCGTTCTCCCGGCACAGCTGCACGATGCGCCGAAGCGCCTCGTGGCCGGGCTGCCCGCTCGTGTCCATCTCCGTCGTGCGGGTGTAGGGGTTGATGACCTCCGCCCGGCCGATGCGCATCTCGCTGCCCATCATGTAGGGTTCGCAGTCGACGTTGCGCTTCGCCGTGCCGCCGAGCAGCTCCTCCCAGCGGCCATGATACAGCGAAAACGGCATCAGGAACTCGAGCCATTGATCCCTGGGCAGCGTCGCGCGCACGGCCTCGATCTTCAGCCGCGAGAGCGGCACCGCATCGAGGAACAGATGCCGGTAGGCATACGCCCAGGCCTCGTCGATCGGCCGGTCGACGTAGTAGACGTCGATCATCACGACCCTCGGCTTGTGCGCCTGCATCGCCAGGCGCAGCACCCATTCGGTCATGCCCAGGCACTCGGAGGAGTTGCCCATGTTGTAGGAGGTCACGCCGTAGTCCCGCCACAGCTCCATCGGCGACACGCCGTCCAGCACGTGGCTCGTCCCCATGAAGAAGACGTCGATGTCGTTTTTCTCCTCAAAGAAGGGGCCGTATTTGCGCTCGCTGTCGTCCCGCCGGGTCAGATGATCCGCCAGCAGGAGACAAGCGCACAGCACCGCGACGAAGACCGCCGCGCAAGCCATTTTTTTCAAACTGTTCACCGCCTATGAAGGGTTCTGTGCCGGTCAGAACTGGAAGTAGATAAACGCCTGCGCACTATATCCCGGTCCCCAGACGCCGAAGATGATGATCGCCATCAGCGCGAGCAGGTAGAGCGTTCCGCGCGCCACGGTGGGCAGACGGTCGGTCAGCTCGGTCAGTGAGAGGCGCTTCTCATGGATCAGCTCAATGGCAAAGAGTACGGCGATGCAGATGCCCAGGCAGAGCGCCTGCATGCCCGAAAATCCCGTCGCCATAGCCGGCAGCGCAAAGCCCGCTGGGATTTTGACCAGCATGCGCACCGCCGTCGACAGCGAGCCGGCACGGAAGATCAGCATCGTGATGAGGATCAGAAAGTCCGTGCGCAGCACGCAGAGCAGATGATAGGCCTTCGGATGCTTCGGCCGGCGCGGAGGAAACATTCCCTCGACCACCTGCAGCGCGCCGTTGAGCATGCCCCAGGCCACAAACTTGAGCGCCGCGCCATGCCACAGGCCGCTGATCGTGTAGACGACCATGATGTTGAACGCCTTGCGCCAGGCGGAGCCGCGGCCCGCGCCCAGCGGGAAGTAGATGTAATCCCTGAACCATGTGCTCAGGCTGATGTGCCAGCGGGCCCAGAAGTTCTGAACGGAATGCGCAAAATACGGCTGACGGAAGTTCGTCATCAGCTCGATGCCCAGCACCTTCGCCGCGCCGATGGCGATATGGCTGTAGCCGCCGAAATCGCAGAGATCCTGCACGGCGAAGACCGCCGTCGCCAGCGCGATCTGCGCGCCGGAGGCGCCGGCCCAGCCATTGTAGATCGCGTCCACATACATGCAGGCGCGGTCGGCGATGACGACCTTTTCAAAATAGCCAAGCATCATGATGAGCAATCCGTCTCGCACGCGCTTCCACTCAAAGTCGTGCGGCGTGTCGATCTGGCGCAGCAGGCGCCCGGAGCGCTCGATCGGGCCCGCGACGAGCTGCGGAAAGAACGACACAAACAGCGCGTATTTAAACAGATTCCGCTCCACCTTCACGCGCTTCTTGTAGACGTCGATCATGTAGCCGAGCGCCTGGAAAACGTAGAAGCTGATGCCCACCGGCAACAGGATATCCACCGGGGGAATCCGGGCCGAGACGCCGATGAGCGCGCAGAGGCGGTTGATCAGGTCGACAAACATACCGGTATATTTGAAATACCCCAGCATGCCGACGTTGAAGACGATGCCCGCGATGAGCACGAGCCTGCGCTTTTTGATCTCCGCCGCTCTGTCGATGAGCAGCGCGCAGCCGTAGGTCACCCCCGTGCTCGCCGCCAAAAGGAGCGCGTATTCCGCGTTCCAGTTCATATAGAAGAAATAGCTCGTCACCAGCAGCCAGACCCAGCGCGTCCTGCGCGGGAGCAGGAAGTAGATCAGCGTGACGACCGGAAAAAAGATGAGAAACGAAAATGAATTGAACAGCATAGCCCCCACCTGAAGGATGTTTTTGACATACCCATACAGTATTTATTATACCGTAAAGCTCCCGGCCTGACTAGCCCCGTTTTTATGCAAAAGCGGCCGCCCTCCCGTAAGAAGGGAAGACGGTCCGCTTGGGTTCTCTCAATCGCGCTTTTCCTCAAAAGCCGCCCGATGGTTCGCAAAGAAATCATAATAGACGCGGACATTGGGCAGCTCCGTCCATTTCTTCACATCGACCGGGTCAGCGTCAAGATCGTAGATTTTCGCGCCGCGAATGGCGAGCACGAAGGGCGAATGCGTCGCGATCACGAACTGGCAGCCCATAAAGCGCGCGCTGTCCTCGATGAACTGTGCCAGCTCCTGCTGGCGCTTAGGCGAGAGGCTGTTCTCCGGCTCGTCGAGCAGGTAGAGCGCGTCCTCGCCGATCTCGTTGGTAAAATAATGGAAGGCGTTCTCCCCGTTGGAGTAGGTGCGCACGTTCATGCCCAGCTCCTCGCGGACATAGCGGGACTGCGTCTGCCGCCGCGCCTGGTTCTGCCGCCTGAGCTGCGCGTAGTCGTCCATCGAATTCAGGCGCACATGGCCGAACTTCGCCTCCATGTATTCCTCAAACACATCCTCGCGTTTGCGGTCGATGCCGTCGTTGACCTCGCGAACCGTGAGCATGCCGTCAAAGACGTCGTCGCTGGTGATGATGCGGCTCCCGGCGGGGATGGCGCGCGCCTCCACGCCGCACAGCGCGACGTAATCGTCAAAAAAGCTCGTCCGGTTGAACGGCGCGCCGCGAGCAAGCCCGGCCTTTTCCGCGATGACGTGCAGCGCGGTCGATTTGCCGCTGCCGTTGCCGCCGTAGAGGATCGTCACCGGCTCAAGGTCGAGCCGCTTAAGCCCGCGCGCGGAGAGCACCTTGAACGGGTAAAACGACGTATAGCACTTGAGCTTGACCCCGAGGATGTAGTCAAACTCCCTTCCGTCGTCCGGGAAGGTGAAGCGCTCCAGATAGATCATACGCCTCTGCGCGCGGCGAAGCGCCGCACGTCGACGCCGACAAACGGCAACACCTTCATCCGGCTGGGATCGGTCAGCCGCGCGGCCACACGGTCGTCGTATTTCTCGTAGAGGTCGTCGCTGGTGCAGTTCGTCGTCACGACGATGGCGCGGTTTTCGCTGCGCCGCTCGTTGATCACGTGGTAGAGCGAGCTGACGGTCAGGTTCCTGAGCATCGGCTCGCTGCCCAGGTCGTCGATACACAGCAGGTCGCAGGTCAGGATGTCCTCCGCCTGCCCCTCCTGTGCCTCCTGCGCCTCGCCGAACTGATAGCGGCGCATGATGTCAAGCAACTTGAACGCAGAGACGACGACGACCGAATAGCCGCGCTCGAGCACACGCTGAGCGACGCAGTTCATCAAAAACGTCTTGCCCAGACCCGAGCGGCCGCACAGCAGCAGCCCGTCGCCCGCGCCCGGCGCGAACGCATCCGCGTAGCCCTCGCAGATCTCGCGAATCCTGCGGATATAGCCGCGCTGCGTGTTTTTTCGCCC
>SFFC01000171.1 GCA_004556985.1 Clostridiales bacterium
GGAAGGGTGAGGCCGAATGAGGTACGCCGCGGAGGACTGCCCGGTGAACAGGATGAAGGACCGCGACGCCGGCGCCTGGGACGCGCAGGCGCTCTGCGGTGTTTAGGGCAATCTGATTGTTGCTAGTGCGGCACCCATTCTTTTCATCTACGGAAACGAAGAATTTCAGAAAAGGCAAAGGCATGCCGACCAGCTAGGCCTACCGTTGCAATTGCAGCTACCAACTGACAATTGCATAGGAGGCAGGAAGGATGATCAGCATGCCAATGATCGAAAGTATACGAGAGATGTCGAGAAGGGGCCTCTCCAATGCGGAGATACAGCGCAGGACGGGGATATCCCAACCGACGATCCGCAAGTACATCGCGATGGACGATTTCTCGCCGCAGGCCCCGAGCCTGCAATCGCGCCCGTCGATCCTTGACCCTTACAAGCCCTTCGTCGACGAGATCCTGCTCGGCGACCAGCGCGTATGGCGCAAGCAGCGACACAGCGCAAAGCGCATATACGAGCGCTTGCTGGACGAGACCGCCTACGACGGCGGCTACGGAACCGTCAAGAACTACGTGAGGAGGCGCAAGGCCGAGATATCCGCGGCGTCCGACTGCTATATGGAGCTTGTCTGGGCGCCGGGGGAGGCGCAGGCCGACTTCGGCGACGTCGACGTGCTGGCCGGGGGAGAGCGCGTGAGGATGCACTTCCTGGTGCTCAGCTTCCCCTTCTCCAACATGGGCTTCTGCCAGCTCTTCGCGGGCGAGACCAGCGAGTGCGTGTGCCAGGGCCTCCGCGACATCTTCGAGCACATCGGCTGCGTTCCCACCCGCATCGTCTTCGACAACGCCACGGGCGCCGGCAGGCGCCGCGGGCAAAGCGTGACCGAGGCGGACCTCTTCCGCCGGATGAAGGCCCATTACGGGTTCGAGGCGACCTACGCCAACCCCCGCGCCGGCAACGAGAAGGGCAATGTGGAGCGAAAGGTCTACTGGTGTCGCCAGCATCTGTTCACGCCTGCGCCCAGCGTCGACGACATCGAGCTGTTCAACGCGGAGCTGCTCAGCCGCTGCTCGGGCTCGGGTTCGAACCGCCACTACGAGAAGGGGCTGACATGGTCGGAGCTGTTCGAGAGGGACAGGTCGGCGATGCCGCCCCTGCCCGCCAAGCCCTTCAGCTGCATGCGATTCGTCACCGGCGTGTCGGTGGACAAGCGCGGCGACGCCACCGTCGACGGCGGCCACCGCTACCATGTGGGCCACAGGCAGGCTTCCGGCACCGTCACCGCCGTGTACGGCGCCCACACCGTCGCGTTCGCGGACGCCGCGGGCGAGATCGTGGCGGAGCACGCGAGGAGGTTCGGGGCCGCGAAGAACGGGCCGGAGGCCGTGTCCCAGCTGGCGTTGCTGGTGAGGAAGCCCGGCGCATGGCGCAACTCGGCGGTCAGGGCCGCCATGCCCGCAGACGTGAGGGCCCATGTGGACGCGCTGGAGTCGGCTGCCAGAAAGGACCTGATCGTGTGCATGCGCAGGTGGTGCAGGGAGAGCTCGGTCGAGGACGTCGGCGCCGCTATCTCCGAGGTGCTGGCCTCAACGGGGAGAGCCAGGCCCTCCGACGTGGAGATGATGCTCGCGAGGATGGGCGGGTTCGGCCTTGGGACGGAGCCCGACGTCGGCCCGGATCTCACTGTCTACGACAGGATGCTCGGGGGTGACGCCGCATGAGCGCGCGAGGCGACCTGGAGAGCGCGGTGAGAAGAGGGTTCAGGGCCGTGATGCTATCCAACCACACTGCGGAGAAGTACGCGTCGGAGTCGACGGCCGCAGAGCTCAGGTTCTTGGCAGGCATGTTCGAGGAGGAGCTCTCCTGGAGAGAGGAGAGCAGGAGGGGGCGGCTGCTGAAGCGGGCCAAGTTCCCGGTCCCCAAGACCTTCGAAGGGTACGACTGGTCGAGGGTAAAGGTGCCGGAGGAGATCGGACGCGGGGGCATCGAGAGCTGCAGGTTCATTGCAGACAAGCAGAACCTCGTCCTGTACGGCGGCGTGGGGAACGGCAAGACCCACATGGCCATAGCGTGCGGAACCGCAGCCTGCGCCATGGGGATGACGGTGATGTTCACGACGATCGCCGACCTCGTCGTGAGGATGACCAAGGCCGAAGCCGAGGGAACCTTGGAGAAGGTGTTCAAAGAGGTCGAGAGGGCCGATCTGGTGATACTGGACGAGCTTGGGTACCTTCCCATAAACCAAGATGGCGCCAAGCTCCTGTACCAGGTGGTGAACAAGTGCTACGAGAGGAGAAGCCTTATCGTGACCACGAATCTTGAGTTCAGCAGGTGGGGAAAGATCCTGACCGACGACCAGATGGCGGCTGCCATGATCGACCGAATCGTCCACTACGGCCACCTGGTCGTGTTCGAGGGGCCGACGAAGAGGATGGAGGCCTCGCCTATGGCCCGAAGGGGCTAAGAGGCAAAGCCAAAGAGAGAAAGAGGCACGCCTTTGCCAAACCTGAAACCTTTCCTTGCCACGTGTGAAAAGAACCGCTGCCTCAATTGAAAGCCCGAGCTTGACACAAACATTCGACAACGCGACCGGCGTCGGCCGCCGCGTCGGCGGCGGGGTCCGGACGACCGAGCTGTTCGCCGCCTGCAGCGCCCACTACGGCTTCCGCTTCAGG
>SFFC01000172.1 GCA_004556985.1 Clostridiales bacterium
ATCTGGAGCCGGGCAGCCTGATCGTGCTGGGCTGCTCGACCAGCGAGATCGCCGGCGGGCGCATCGGCCTCTCCCGCGTGGGCGAGGCGAACCTCGTGCTCGCCTATTCCCGCCTGCCGTATATCGGCGGGAGCCGGGCCGTTTATGAATAAACCTTGCCAAACCTTCCCCTGCCGTGTATAATATATAAATTGAAGATTTGTACGGCGGCGCAAGGCCGCGCCAAGGAGGACACGCATGGCTCAAGAAGAGAGAATGCTCATCACCGGTGGGCAGCGGCTGGAGGGCACCGTCCGCGTCAGCGGCGGCAAGAATACCTCCGTCGCCATCATTCCGGCCACGATTCTGAGCCAGACGCCCTGTGTCATCGAGAACCTGCCCGACATCGAAGACGTGCATGTCTCTGTGGAAACGCTGCGTCACCTCGGCGCGCGCGTCAGCTGGGATCCCGCCCTGGGCACGATGGAGGTCGACGCCAGCAGCATCTGCCGCACCGACGTGCCGCTGGAGCTCTGCCGCAGGATGCGCGCTTCCTCCTATTATATCGGCGCGCTGCTGGCGCGCTTCGGCCAGGCGCAGGTGCCGCTGCCCGGCGGCTGCGACATCGGCCGCCGCCCCATCGACCAGCACATCAAGGGCATGCGCGCGCTGGGCGCGCGCGTCGAAACCGCGCATGGCCTGGTCACCGCCACGGCCGACAGCCTCACCGGCGGCGACGTCTTCATGGACATGGTCACCGTCGGCGGCACGATCAACGTCATGCTCGCCGCCGCCTGCGCGCAGGGCACGACGACCATCTACAACGCCGCCAAGGAGCCGCACATCGTCGACCTGGCGAACTTCCTCAACTCGATGGGCTGCCGCGTCAAGGGCGCGGGCACGGACGTCATCCGCGTGCGCGGCGTGCAGAGCCTCGCCAGCCGCCGCCCCTATGCCGTCATTCCCGACCAGATCGAGACCGGCACGCTCATGATCGCCGCCGCCGCGACCCACGGCGACGTCACCATCTGCGGCTGCATCCCCACGCACATGGAAGCCCTGACCGCCAAGCTGCTGGAGATGGGCGCGAAGGTCGACGAGCGCGACGACGCCATCCGCGTGCGCTCCATCGGCGCGCACCGGGCCGTCACCTTTAAGACGCAGGTCTACCCCGGCTTCCCGACCGACCTGCAGCAGCCGATGAGCGCGCTGCTGTGCACGGCGACCGGCACCTCCACCGTCGTGGAGAACATCTTCGAGTCGCGCTTCCGCCATCTCGCCGAGATGGAGCGCATGGGCGCGCGCGTGCGCATCTTCGAGCAGACCGCCGTCATCGAGGGTGTGCCGCAGCTGCATGCCGCCGCCGTCGAGGCGACCGACCTGCGCGCCGGCGCGGCGCTCGTCATCGCCGGCCTCATGGCCCAGGGCACGACCGAGATCAGCAATACCTGCTTCATCGATCGCGGCTACGAGCATCTGGAGACGAAGCTCAGCAGCCTCGGCGCGAAGATCTGGCGCGTGCGGGAGTGATACATCTGTTAAGAACGAGCGTTATTGTTCGCAAAATCAAGGATGCAAAATATCAAAATGGCATGTTTCCATGCCATTTTTTTCAAATATTGCAGGCAGGACGGGGTTTTTTGCCTTGTCACTCCGTATCTTCTATGTTATAATGACCCTTGGCTGTCTTCCTGCAAAGCGCCGGGAGGGCATGCCGCACACGAAGTGCGGATGGCAGAATCCGGACTGAACCTAAGCCAGGAGGGTTTCATTTTTATGCCTCTCATGAACGAATACACCAAAGACACCATCAAGGAGTCCATTCTCAACAAGCTGCTTCGCTACTACGGCTGCACGATCGAGGAAGCGACGCCCAAGCAGATCTACGCCGCCGTGGCCTCCACCGTGCGCGACCAGATCATGCTCAAGTGGCGCTTCGAAAAGGAAGCGCGCCGCAGCGAGAAAGCCAAGCGCCTGTATTATCTTTCCATCGAATTCCTGACCGGCCGCTGGCTGCACAATAACCTGCTCAACCTCTGCTCGACCAAGGAGTACGAGGAGGCGTTCAAGGATCTGGGCCTGACCCTGCGCGGCGTGCTCCATGAGGAGCCGGAACCGGCGCTGGGCAACGGCGGTCTGGGCCGCCTGGCTGCCTGCTTCCTCGATTCACTGGCGACGCTCAACCTCCCGGCGATGGGCTGCACGATCCGCTACGAATACGGCCTCTTCCGCCAGCGCATCGTCGACGGCCAGCAGGTTGAGGTGCCGGACGAGTGGCTGACCTACGGCAACTCATGGGAGATTCCGACCCAGCGCGACGCCGTGACCGTCCACTTCGGCGGCCAGGTGATCGAAAATTGGATGGGCGACAAGAACTACGTCTCCCTGAAGAACACCGAGGATGTCATCGCCGTCCCGTATGACCTGCCGATCGTCGGCTACAACAGCGACGTCGTCGACCGTCTGCGCATGTGGAGCGCCGTGCTGCCCAAGAACTTCAACCTCGAGAAATTCTCCGCCGGCGATTACAACGGCTCCACCGAGGAGAGCGATTCCATCGCCGCGCAGATTTCCAAGGTGCTCTACCCGGAGGACAACACCTACAACGGCAAGAAGCTGCGCCTGATGCAGGAGTACTTCCTCGTCAGCGCGACGCTGCAGTACGCCATCAAGGACTTCAAGCGCGTCCCCCGAGAAGGTCGCCTTCCACATCAACGACACGCATCCGGCGCTGGTCATCCCGGAGCTCATGCGCATTCTCGTGGACGAGGAGCATCTGCCGTGGGAGACTGCGGAGCGCCTGACCCGCAATACCGTCGCCTACACCAACCACACCATCATGGCCGAGGCCCTGGAAAAGTGGCCGGAGAACATGATGCGCGAGACCCTGCCCCGCATCTATTCGATCATGCAGGAGCTCAACCGCCGTCTCTGCCAGAAGCTGTTTGACCGCTTCCCCGGCGAGTGGGACCGCATCGGCCACATGGCGATCCTCGCCTACGACCAGGCGCACATGGCGAACATGTGCATCGCGTATTCCCACGCGATCAACGGCGTCTCCCAGCTGCACGGCGACATCCTCAAGCGCTCCACGTTTGCGGATTACTACAAGATCATGCCCGAGAAGTTCCTGGCGATCACCAACGGCATCACCCCGCGCCGCTGGCTGATGCTGGCGAACCCGACCCTCTCCGACCTGCTCGATGAGACCATCGGCCAGGGCTGGCGCAAGGACACGATGGAGCTGGAGAAGCTGCTCCCGTTCGCCGACGACGCCGCCTTCATCGAGAAATTCGCGAAGGTCAAGCATGAGAACAAGGCGCGCTTCAGCCGCTGGATCAACCGTCATCAGGGCCTCGTGCTCGATCCGGACACGATGTACGACGTGCAGGTCAAGCGTCTGCACGAGTACAAGCGCCAGCTGCTCAACGCGCTGCACATCCTCGTGCTCTACAACCGCATCTGCGACGATCCGAACTACACGATGGCGCCGCGCACGTTCATCTTCGGCGCGAAGGCCGCGCCGGGCTACCGCCGCGCCAAGGAGATCATCCACTTCATCAACGTCGTCGCCGCGAAGATCGCGCAGCATCCGCGTGCGAGCAAGATGATCAAGGTCGTCTTCCTGCAGAACTACAACGTCTCCACCGCGGAGATGCTCATGCCGGCCTCCGAGGTCAGCGAGCAGCTCTCCACCGCCTCCAAGGAGGCCAGCGGCACCGGCAACATGAAGTTCATGATGAACGGCGCCGTGACGATCGGCACGCTCGACGGCGCGAACGTCGAGATCGCCGAGCTGGTGGGCGAGGACAACTGCTACATCTTCGGCATGCGCTCCAAGGAGGTCGAGGCGATCTACGCCTCCGGCACCTATCGTTCCCTCGACATCTACGAGACGAACGCCGAGCTGCGCCGCGCGCTCAACATGCTCTTTGACGGCAGCCTCACGCCGGACAACCCGAAGATGTTCGAGGGCCTCTACCGCGCGCTCGTCTTCTCCGACAACGGCGGCATGGCCGATCCCTACCTCGTGCTCAAGGACTTCGGCTCCTACCAGCAGGCGCAGTCCCGCCTGGGCAACGACTACCTCAACCAGAAGGCCTGGACGCGCAAGGAGATCATCAACGTCGCCAAGAGCGGCATCTTCTCCTCCGACCGCACGATCAAGGAATACAACGATCAGATCTGGCATCTGACCCCGCTGACCAAGCAGCACTGAGCATTCAGCGCCGCAGTCCCAAAGACGGAAAATCCCCCGAAGGCCAAGCCTTCGGGGGTTGCTGCTTTTTGGGGGGGCTTTGAATTCTCTGCGGCCATCACAGCCGCACGACGCCCTTGCGGATGATGATGTTGCCGTAGAGCGCGGTTTCGCCGGTCTGCACGACGGCGAAGGCGTTTTTCGCGCGCTCCATGAAGGCGTCGTGCTCCATCATGTCAAACTGCGCGGTGGGCAGATCGGTATCCGCCGCCTCGCGGAAGGCCTGCCAGATCGGCGCGCGGTCGCCGGGGAACATGCCCTCCGGCACCTGCATGACGGCCAGCGGCTTTTCGACGAAGTCGTCCAGCGGGAAGAGCTGCACGATCGCGCGCATGACCTCCGCGCAGCCGTGTCCGTCGCAGCGCACGCAGCGCTTGCCGATCGACGTGCCGGGGAAGTTGCCGTCGGCGAGCACCAGCTCGTCGCCATGGCCCATCTCGGCGATGATTTTGAGCAGCTCCGGGCTCAGAATCGGGGAAATTCCTTTCAGCATGGTTTCTGCCTCGCTTTCTCTGCGGAGGCGGCCTGTTTCGCGCGCCGCCCCGCCTGTATGGCACGATTATAGCACGCTTTGCCGGTTTCTTCAATCGTGGAGACGGGCGGTTAAAGGCCCGGCCCGGTGCTTTTGCACCGGGCCGGGCCATTGTATTCGCTTGTCCGTTTACTCCGCCTCGACGTGCATGTCGATCAGGTCGAGCTTTTCAAAGACCCACTGGCCGAGCTCCTCGTCATAGCGGAAGCCGTAGCGCTCCACGCGCACCATGCCGTCCACCGTGAT
>SFFC01000173.1 GCA_004556985.1 Clostridiales bacterium
CGAATTGTCGGTGGTCGCTTTGGAGCAGGTGATGGGAATCGAACCCACGCGGTCAGCTTGGGAAGCTGAAGTTCTGCCATTAAACTACACCTGCAAAGGGCTGTCAACCGGTTTATGCATCCTTATTCTATCCAAATCTGCCGGGATTGTCAATACGCCCCGAACATTTTTGCCCATAAAAACGGTTTTTCAGCCGCCCTGCGAATTCTTCTCGCTGATGAGCCGCTCGAGCTTGTGCTTGACGCGCTGGAGCGCGTTGTCGATGCTCTTGACGTGCCGCCCGAGCATGACGGCGATTTCCTGATAGCTCTTTCCGTCCAGGTAGGCCGCCAGCACGCGCCGCTCCAGCGGCGAAAGCGCCTCGTCGATGCGGCTCTCGATGCTCACATAGCTCTCCTGCCCGATGAGCAGCTCCTCTGGGTCGGCGCTGCGCCCCTCGGTGATGATGTCCAGCAGCGTCCGGTCGCTCTCCTCCTCGTAGATTGGCTTGTTGAGCGAGACATAGGAATTGAGCGGGATGTGCTTTTGCCGCGTCGCGGTCTTGATGGCGGTGATGATCTGCCGGGTGACGCAGAGCTCGGCAAAGGCGTGGAAGGAGGTCAGCTTGTCCGGCTTGAAGTCGCGGAACGCCTTGAACAGGCCGATCATGCCCTCCTGCACGATATCCTCGTGGTCGGCGCCGACGAGGAAATACGAGCGTGCCTTGGAGCGCACGAAGTTCTTGTACTTGTTGAGCAGGTATTCGGAGGCCTCGACGTCGCCCCGCTGCGCCAGCAGCGCGATCTCCTCGTCGGTCATCTCCTCAAAGCTGGCGGGCGCGCAGACCCGCTCCGGCGGCCCCGGCGTCTCCTCCGCCTGCGGTCTCTCCCGCTCTTCCCATTCGTCCTGCACGTGCAGCGTGTTCATTCCTCGCCCTTTCTCATCCGGTCAAAGATTTCCCTCTGATGCGGCGGAAGCCGCGAAAGGATGTCCCCGCGCGAGACCTTCTCCTCGCGCATGTGCCCGCGCCCCGCCGCGCGAACCTGCGTCAGCTCCAGCAGAAATTCCCGCGAGGAGATGCGCACGGCCCCGCGCCCGAGCGTCACCGTCTGCTCGACGGCGTCGCTCGTCGCCACGCGCACGCGCCGCCACTTCGGCGCGACCTCGCAGGCCGCCTCGATGTAGTTGTCCGCGCTCTCGGCGTGCTTGGTGAAGACGACCTCGACGCCGTGCACATTCATGCGCGAGCGCACCGGCCTGTCCGTGTAATGGCCGTCGAAGACGACGATGACCTCTTCTCCGGAGTAGCCCGCATAGTCGGCAATCAGGTGAACGAGCCTGTCGCGCGCCTCCTCGATGCTCAGGCGCTCGGCACGGGGCACGTTCCACGCGCCGATGACGTTGTAGCCGTCCACCAGCAGCAGCGGCTTCATCGTCAGCCCCTCGAGGCCATGACGGCGTAGAGCAGCACGCCCGCCGCCACGGAGGCGTTGAGCGAGCCGATCTTCCCGCGCATGGGCAGGGAGACGAGCCTGTCGCAGCTCTGCGCCACGAGGCGGGAGATGCCCTCGCCCTCGGAGCCGACAACCAGCGCCGCCGCTCCGGAAAAATCGACGCTGCGGAAGTCCTCGCCCTCCATCGCCGCGCCGTAGATCCACACGCCCTCCTTCTTGAGGCGCTCGATCAGGCGCGTGAGGTTGACCTCGCGGGCGACGGGGATATGCTCCACAGCGCCGGCGCTCGCCTTGACAGCCGCGGGCGTCAGCCCGACGGAGCGGCGCTCGGGCAGGATGACGCCGTGCGCGCCGACGCATTCGGCGCTGCGGATGATCGCGCCGAGGTTGTGCGGGTCGGTCACGCCGTCGAGGATCACGAAGAACGGCTGCTCGCCGCGCGACTTCGCCAGGGCGAACATGTCCTCCACCGTGCTGTACGCATAGGCCGAGGCGACGGCGATCAGGCCCTGATGGTTCGGGGCCATCGCGTCCAGCCTCGCGCGGTCGACCTCCTGCACGACGACCTTCGCGTCGCGCGCCATCGCGACGATCTCGCGCGCCGAGCCGATCAGCTCGCCCCTCGCGACCAGCAGCTTTTCCAGGTCGCGCCCCGCGCGCAGCGCCTCGCGGATCGGGTTGCGCCCGACCAGCAGGTTGCTCTCCATCGCTTCCTCGGCGGGCGGCGGGGTCATCGGGCGCTCAAAGCGGCCGTCCCGGGCAGGACGCTCCTGGCGGACAGGACGCTCCTGACGCTCCTGGCGCTCGGGACGCGGGCCGCTGAACGCGGGCCGCTCCTCGCGATACGGCCTGTCCCCACCGTAGGGACGGCGTTCGCCGCTGTTCTGGCGGTCATTGTACGCGCGGCGCTCGCCGCTGTTTGCCCGGTCGCCGTAGGAGCGGCGCTCACCGTTATTCGGACGGTCGCCGTAGGGGCGGCGCTCACCGTTATTCGGACGGTCGCCGTAGGGGCGGCGCTCGCCATTGTTTGCCCGGTCGCCGTAGGGGCGGCGCTCGCCATTCGGGCGGTCATTGTAGCTGCGGCGCTCGCTGGGCGGCACGCCCTTGCCCTCGTCGCGCTGGGGGCGGCGGGTGAATTCGTCGTCGCGCCAGTCGTCCCTGTGGCTCTGCGGCTTCTTTGTAAACTGATCGTAG
>SFFC01000057.1 GCA_004556985.1 Clostridiales bacterium
AATGCAGTCTCAGAGCAGGCCACAAAGCGGCCTACGATTGAGACGGGTTGAATCCGCAAAAGCCGCATGAAAAACTTCCGCGGCCTGATCGCCCACAAGCTGGGTTGACCGGGCCGCGGTTTTGCTGTATACTGGCGCAAACCATCGCAAGTAACGGGAGGGAAGACCATGATGAAGCTGGAGCGGCTCACGCAGGCGAGCGACGCGCGCGACCTGCCGCTGATCGAGGGAGAGCCGGCGGCGTTCTCCGTGCTGCACAAGATCCTGGCGCAGCCCTGCGAAAAGATCATCACCGACCACGCGCGGCTGATCCTCTGCCATTCGGCGCGGCCGTACCCTGTCTGGGTGTTCACGGCGGCGGATGCGGACGCGGCGGAGCTCGAGCGCGCTTGGCAGGTCGTCAGGGCGGAATTTCCGCCGGAGGCGGGCTTTTCCTACAACGTCCGCGACGCCCTGGCGGAGATCGCGATGCGCGAGGGCCTGCGCGCGACGATGCGGCTCAACGCCTATGCCTGCGCGCAGGCGGTCGAGCCTGCGCGAAAGCCGGAGGGATATTTCGGCGCCGCGATGATGAGCGAGGCCGCGCTCTGCGCGCGCTGGATCGGCCGGTTCCGCGAGGAATGCGGCCTGGGGCAGGCCGACCTGGCGAAGGACCGCGAGGAGGCGGAGCGGATCATCGGCGCGCGGCGGTTTTTCCTCTGGCGCGACGCGCAGGGTGTTCCCTGCGCCATGTGCGGCGTGCGCCAGGACGGCAGAGACGCGACGCTCACGCATGTCTATACCGATCCCGACAGGCGGCGGCAGGGCTATGCAGCCAGCCTGACCTACGGCGTCACGCACGCGATCCTCGCCCAGCAGATGCGCGCCATGCTCTACGCCGACGCGGACTACGCTCCCTCCAACGCCTGCTACCGGGGCATCGGCTACCGGCTCGAGGGGACGATCTGCACTGTTCAGCGATAAGCTGGAAAACCATCGTCTGCAAAGCCGACCTGCCTCAATCGCAGACTGCAAAGCGGGCGTTCAGACGCAAGCCAAAAACCGCAGACAAACGCAAAGCAGGGCCGCCCGAAGGCAGCCCTGCTTTATGGGTAAGGTGTTTTACTTGGTCGGGACGACGGCGGTGCCGTAGGTCTCAGTGATGAAGTTCACGATATCGTCGCTCTGGAGCACCTCGACCAGGGTCTTAAGCTCCTCGCGGTCGTCGCCCTCGCGGATGGCGACGATGTTCGGATAGGCGACCTCGGTTCCCTCCACGGCGATGGCGGTGCCGACGACGTCAGGGCCGGCCTGCAGCGCATAGTTGGAGTTGATGACGCCGAAGTCCACATCGGCCAGCTGGCGCGGAACCTGCGCAGCCTCAACCTCGACGATCTCGATGTTGTGCGGATTCTCGGCGATGTCCAGCGCGGTCGCGGTCTGGCCGGCCTCGGCGGAGAGAGTGATGATGCCCTGGGCCTGCAGCAGCGTCAGCGCGCGGGACTCGTTGGTGGTGTCGTTCGGCACGGCGATGGTCGCGCCATCCGGGATGTTCGCCAGATCGGAGGACTTGCCCGCGTAGATGCCCATCGGCTCATAGTGGACAGCGCCCGCGCTCACCAGATGGGTGCCGTTGCTGGCGTTGAAGTCCTCGAGGTAGGGGATGTGCTGGAAGTAGTTCGCGTCCAGATCGCCGCTCTCGAGCTGGAGGTTCGGCTGAACATAGTCGTCAAAGATGATGATCTCCAGCTCGATGCCCTTCTCCTCCAGGATGGGCTTCGCGGCTTCCAGAATCTCCGCATGCGGGGTGGAGGAAGCGCCGATGACGAGCTTGGTGGCGGCGCTGGCGACGCCAACGGAGGCGATCAGCGCGAGGGCGAGAACGAGGGCAAACAGCTTTTTCATGGTGAATCTCTCTCCTTTTATGGATGAATTGGGGTTATAGATAAGCGGGAATGCTTGATCTTGAAGGAAGGCGGGCCGTCACTCGCGGATGCGCTTGTCGGTCTTGCGGGAGATATACATGCCGACAAGCTGGATGATCTGCATCAGGATGATGAGCAGGATGACCGTCACGATGAGCACGTCGGACTGATAGCGGTTGTAGCCGTAGCTGATGGCGATCTGGCCCAGGCCGCCGCCGCCGATGGCGCCGGACATCGCGCTGTAGCCGAGGATTGTGCCGGAGGAGATCGTCGCGCCGACGATCAGCGAGGTCTTTGCCTCCGGGATGAGCACCTTGAAGATGATCGTCGGGATCGAGGCGCCCATCGACTGCGCCGCCTCGATGACGCCCGGGTCGACCTCGAGCAGCGAGCTCTCGATCATGCGGGCGACGTAGGGCGCGGCCGCGATGACCAGGGGAACGATGGTCGCCGTCGAGCCGTAGGCCTTGCCCGCGATCAGGCGGGTCAGCGGGATGACGAGGATCATCAGGATCAGGAACGGGATGGAGCGGAAGATGTTGACGACGGCGTCGAGCACGCGATAGAGCAGGGGCCGCGGCGCCAAACCGCCGGACGAGGTCAGCACAAGCAGAATCGCCAGCGGGAAGCCCAGCAGATACGCGAACAGCGTCGAGACGGAGGTCATGTACAGCGTGTCCTTGACGCCGCCGAGCATCAGGGGAATCATCTTTTCAATGGGCATTTTCGTCGACCTCCTCTACGCGAAGCTTGCGGCTTTGCAGGTAGTAGATGATCTTCTCCTGCTGGAGCTTGTCCTCCGGCAGCTGGAGCACCATCTGGCCGAAGGCCTTGCCGCCGACGTCGCGCGTGTCGGCGTACATGATGTTGACCGAGACGCGGCATTCCATGACGAGGTCGGCGATGATCGGCTCGCTGGAGGCATTGCCCTCAAAGACGATGCGGATGAGCCGCTCGCCGAGGAGCCCGCTGTCCGCGCCGGACTTGCGGAAAATCAGCTTCCTGGCGGCCTTGGTCTTGGGCTGGCTGAAGACGGATTCGACGGTGCCGGACTCGGCGAGCCGGCCGTCGTCGATGATGGCGACATGGGTGCAGATGCTCTCCACGACGCTCATCTCGTGGGTGATGATGACGATGGTGATGCCGAGCTTGCGGTTGATCTCCCGCAGCAGGTTGAGGATGGAGGTGGTCGTCGTCGGGTCGAGCGCGCTGGTCGCCTCGTCGCAGAGGATGATCTTCGGGTTGGTCGACAGCGCGCGGGCGATGGCGACGCGCTGCTGCTGGCCACCGGAGAGCTGGCTGGGGTAGTTGTGCTGGCGGTCGGTCAGGCCGACGATCTCCAGAAGCTCGTCGATGCGCTTGTCGATATCGGCGCGCTTCATGCCCGCGATCTCCATCGCGAAGGCGATGTTGCCGCGCACGTCGCGCTGCTGGAGCAGGTTGAAATGCTGGAAGATCATCGCGACCTGCTGGCGGAGCTGGCGCAGCTCTTTGGGAGAGAGCGCCGCGAGATCCTTGCCGTCGATGACGACGGAGCCGGAGGTCGGGCGCTCGAGGAAGTTGATGCAGCGCACGAGCGTCGATTTGCCCGCGCCGGACATGCCGATGATGCCGTAGATGTCCCCCTGCTCGATCTGCAGGTTGATATCGCGAAGGGCGTCGACGGTCTGCGTCTTGCCCTTGAAGGTCTTGGTCAGATGCTTGAGCTCGATGAGCGGCACAATGCGGCTCTCCTTTCGTGGTGGGGTTGTGAAGGTCGTGTCTCTTGAAGACAGGTATGATTATAACCGAACTTCATCGCATAGACAAGGATGGATAATTGATCGTCAGCCATAGGGAAAAACTATGGATAGGGTTGTGCAGGCGCGCAAAGCGCGGTATAATAAGGGGCGAAAGGGCCTGCGCGGCCCGGGAAAGGGGAAGCAGCATGACGCTCCAGCAGCTCAAGTATGTCATCGAGGTCGCGGAAAAGGGCTCCATCACGGAGGCGGCGAAGTCGCTGTTCATCGCCCAGCCGAGCCTCTCCTCCGCGATTCACGAGCTGGAGGAGGAGACCGGCACGACGATCTTCATGCGCAGCAACCGCGGCATTCTCATCACGCCGGAGGGCACGGAGTTTCTGGGCTACGCGCGCCAGGTTGTGCAGCAGGCGGCGCTCATCGAGGACAAATACATCGCGCATTCGGCGTCGAAGCAGCGCTTCTGCGTCTCCACGCAGCACTACTCGTTCACCTCGAGCGCGTTCGTGGAGCTCGTGCGCGCGCAGGGCGGCGAATCCTACGAGTTCATCCTGCGCGAGGGCAAGACGCACGACACGATCAACGACGTGCGCACGCTCAGGAGCGAGATGGGCGTGATCTACCTGTGCTCGTTCAACGAGGCCGTGATCCTCAAGCTGCTGCGGGAGGCGAACCTCGTCTTCTCCGAGCTGTTTGCCGCCAGGCCGCACATCTTCGTCGGGCGCAACAACCCGCTCGCGGGCAGGAGCGCCGTGACGCTCGAGGATTTAAAGCCCCTGCCCTGCCTGACCTACGAGCAGGGCGAGCAGAACGCCTTCTATTATTCCGAGGAGATCCTCTCGACGCTCAACCACGAGAAGAGCATCAAGGTCACGGACAAGAGCACGATCGTCGATCTGATGATCGGCACGGACGGCTACACGATCTCCTCGGGCATCTGCCCGTCGTATCTGCGCGGGGATCAGATCATCTCGATCCCGCTTGACGTCGAGGAGACAATCCGTATCGGTGTCATCACGCACAGGGACTACCGGCCGACGCGGCTGGGACAGATGTATCTGGATATCCTGCATCAGGTCGTCGGCGGCATGAAGGGGGACTGAGCGTGCGGACGGGAACGGCCGGGTGCAAAAGCGCGCAGACAGCAAAAAAAGCGAGGGAAAACCTCGCTTCAGACCGTTGACAAAAGGATTATCTCTCCCCGAAGGGGAGAGAAAACACTCACGCCTATTGCGCGCCCTCGGGCGCGATGTGGTGCGCCCGGGCGTGGCGCTTGATGGCCTCGAAGGTTTCGTCGCTCAGGTCGTGCTCGATCTTACAGGCGTCGCGCTGCGCGGTCTCCCGGCTGACGCCCAGCGAGACGAGCAGGCTGGTCAGCACGGTGTGGCGCTCGTAGATGCGCGCGGCGATGGCGCGGCCCTCGTCGGTGAGGAAGATGTGGTTGTCGTCGTTGACCGTCACGAGCCCGTTCTCCCGCATCTGGCGCAGGACGATGGAGACCGTCGGGCGCGAATAGGAGAGATAGGAGCAGATGTCGATCGCATGCACCTCGTTTTGCCGCAGAGAGAGGATATAGATGGTCTCGAGATAGTTTTCAATGGCTTCGGAAACAGCCATGGAATCGCCTCCTGGACGCCTGTCTGCCTGACGCGGGCAGGGCGTTTTTGTCCCTCCAGTGTACCATATTCCGCAAAAACGGACAACCGCAAAAGCGGATTTTTGTCCGTTTTTTTCCGGACACGGGGGATTGACAAGGGTGTTAGCGTGTGCTAATATCATGGTGTTAGAAGAACCTAATTTACAAAAGCGGGTCATGGGAAGGAAAGGGGATGAGCCTGTGCCGTTGACGATGATCGGAGCCGGAGAGGAAAGGCCAATCCTGCGGATTGGCGGAAGCGAGTCCGTCCGCGCGCATCTTGAAAACCTGGGGTTCGTCGCGGGGGAGCGCGTGCGCGTCGTTTCGGATATCGCCGGGAACCTGATCGTTCAGGTCAAGGAGGCGAGAATCGCGATCAGCCGCGAGCTCGCCATGAAGATTCTGGTGTGACGCGGCGGGAGGCGCTGCTTCTCATGGGCAGACTGCAAGCTGGAGGAGGAATACGCATGACTCTCAAGGAGGCCGGGATCGGCACGACGGTGACCGTCGCCAAAATCGGCGGCGAGGGCGCGCTCAAGCGCCGGATTATGGACATGGGCATCACCAAGGGCGTACGCATCACGGTGCGCAAGGTCGCGCCGCTGGGTGACCCCATCGAGGTGACCGTGCGCGGCTACGAGTTGAGCCTGCGCAAGGCGGACGCGGATCTGATTGAGGTGACGCCGGCATAAGGCGTGGGGACAGGGCGAAAGCCCTGAATTTTCTGGACAAAGGTTAGCGAAAACTAACATAGGAGGATCGAAACATGGAGATCAGGATTGCGCTTGCCGGCAACCCCAACAGCGGCAAGACAACGCTGTTCAACGCGCTGACCGGCGCGAACCAGTTCGTGGGCAACTGGCCGGGCGTCACGGTCGAGAAGAAGGAGGGCCGGCTCAAGGGCGAAAAGGACGTCGTCATCACCGACCTGCCGGGCATCTACTCGCTCTCTCCCTACACGATGGAGGAGGTCGTCGCGCGCAACGTGCTCATCGACCAGAGGCCGGACGCGCTGCTCAACATCATCGACGCGACGAACCTGGAGCGCAACCTCTACCTGACGACGCAGCTGGCCGAGCTGGGCATCCCGATGGTCATTGCGCTCAACATGATGGACGTCGTGCGCAAGAATGGCGACCGCATCGACACCGGCGCGCTCTCCAGCCGCCTGGGCATGCCGGTCGTGGAGATTTCCGCGCTGCGCGAGGACGGTGTCATGGAGGCGGCGCAGCGCGCCGTGCAGCTGGCCCGCAGCGGCAAGAAGCCGATCCCGATGCACAGCTTCTCCGGCAGCGTCGAGCATGCGCTGGCGCACATCGAGGAGGCCGTGCTGCACGACATGCCTGCCGAGCAGCAGCGCTGGTTCGCGGTCAAGATCTTTGAGCGCGACGAGCGCGTCCTCAAGCGCCTTGAGTTGAGCGGCGAGAAGCTCGCGCACATCGAGCAGGACATCAAGGCCTGCGAGACGGAGCTCGACGACGACGCGCAGTCGATCATCACGGCGGCGCGCTACACCTACATCGCCTCCGTCGTGGACGGCTGCCTCAAGAAGAGCAAGCGCGGCATGTCCACCTCCGACAGGATCGACCAGGTCATGACCAACCGCATCCTCGGCCTGCCGATCTTCGCGGCGATCATGGTGCTGGTGTACTACATCTCCGTGACGACGGTCGGCACGATCGTGACCGACTGGACGAACGACGTCTTCGTCGGCGAATGGATCGTCCCGGCGGCGCAGAGCTTCTTTGAGGGCATCGGCTGCGCCGAATGGCTCACGGGCCTGATCGTCGACGGCGTCATCAGCGGCGTCGGCGCGGTCATCGGCTTCGTGCCGCAGATGCTCGTGCTCTTCCTGATGCTCTGCATCCTGGAGGACTGCGGCTACATGGCGCGCGTCGCCTTCATCATGGACCGCATCTTCCGCCGCTTCGGCCTCTCGGGCAAGAGCTTCATCCCGATGCTCGTGGGTACCGGCTGCGGCGTTCCGGGCATCATGGCCTCGCGCACGATCGAGCAGGAGCGCGACCGCCGCATGACGATCATGACGACGACGTTCATTCCCTGCGGCGCGAAGATGCCGATCATCGCCCTGATGGCGGGCGCGATCTTCGGCGGCGCCTGGTGGGTGGCGCCGAGCGCCTACTTCGTGGGCATCGCGGCGATCGTCCTCTCCGGCATCATCCTCAAGAAGACGAAGCCGTTTGCGGGCGAGCCGGCGCCGTTTGTCATGGAGCTGCCCGCCTACCATGTGCCGACGGTCAAGAACGTCCTGCGCGGCACCTGGGAGCGCGGCTGGAGCTTCATCAAGAAGGCCGGCACGATCATCACGCTGGCTTCCGTGTTTGTTTGGTTCACCAGCAGCTTCGGCTTTGTCGACGGCGCCTTCGGCGCGGTCGAGGACATCGACGCCTCCATCATCGCGGGCATCGGGGGCGCGATCGCCTTCATCTTCAAGCCCCTGGGCTTTGGCAACTGGCAGGCGACCGTCGCGACGCTGCTCGGCCTGGTCGCCAAGGAAGAGGTCGTCGGCGTGTTCGGCACGCTGTTCGCCGTCGCGGGCGACGCGCTGGAGCTGGTCGAGGAGGGCGAATTCGCCGGCCTGGCGAACATCGCCTCCCAGTTCACCCTGCTCTCCGCGTACAGCTTCATGATCTTCAACCTGCTCTGCGCGCCGTGCTTCGCGGCCATCGGCGCGATCAGGCGCGAGATGAACAGCGCCAAATGGACCTTTGCGGCCATCGGCTGGGAATGCGGCTTTGCGTATGCAGCCTCGCTGATCGTCTACCAGCTCGTCGGCTTCGTGACCGGCGAGGTGGGCATCGGCCTGGGCACGCTGGCGGCGCTGATCGTGCTGGGCGTGGGCATCTGGGCGGTCGTTCGCCCCTACAAGGAGAGCAGCACGCTGGAGACCGCTTACGGCAGCAAGAAGTAACCCCGAAAGGAGAGATTCACCGTGGCAACCGCAATCGTACTGATCGTTTTGATCGCTGTGCTGTGCCTGCTGGCGCGCAGCCTCGTGCGCGGCAGGCGCAGCGGCGGCTGCGGCGGCGGATGCGCCGGATGCAGCGGCTGCTGTCCGCATGCCGGACAGCCCCGCCCCTGAGCGCTTTCTTTGCGAATGCAACCCGTCTCAATCGTAGGCTGCAAAGCAGCCTGCTCTGAGACTGCGTTTATTGAATGGATTGGGAACCTTTGGGCTGCCGTCCAAACCCGCCAAGGGACTTCGCCCCTTGACCCTATGATCGCTTCGCGCGAAAAATCGATGCTTTTGATGACAATTTAAGTCCTCCCCGAACAGACAGAACCTCATCGCTTTGCCCCGCATAGCCTGACTAGCGGGGTGATACGATGAGGTCTGTCTTTTTCCGTCTCTTCGGCGCGCTTCCCGGGCTGCTCCCGGCGCTGCTGGGGACGGTTTTTGCGTTTTTGATGACGGCGGCGGGCGCGGCGCTGGTCTTCTTCTTCAGGCGCGCCATCGGCGAGCGGCCGCAGCGCGTCTGCATGGGCTTCGCGGGCGGGGTCATGGCGGCGGCGTCCGTATTCAGCCTGCTCGTGCCCGCGGCGGAGCAGGCTGCGCAGCAGGGCCGCGCCGCCTGGCTGGTCGTGACGCCGGGCTTTCTGCTGGGTGCGGGGCTGCTGATGCTGCTGGATACGGCGGCGCGTCGCGCATGCTGCGCGCGGGCGTCCTCCGCGCGGGAGGGCGCGCACAGGAGGACGCTCCTCTTCACGGCGATCACGCTGCACAACATCCCGGAGGGCATGGCGATCGGCCTGGCCTTTGCGCTCGCGGCGCAGGAGGGCGGCAGCGCGATGGCGGCGGCCGCTACCATCGCGCTGGGCATTGGCATTCAGAACTTTCCCGAGGGCGCGGCGATCTCGCTGCCGATGCGCCAGAGCGGCATGAGCAGGAAGCGCAGCTTTCTGCTGGGCGTGCTCTCCGGCGCGGTCGAGCCGGTCTTCGGCGTGCTGGTCGTGCTCGTGGCCGCGGCGGCGCAGACGGTCATGCCGCTGCTGATGGCGTTTGCGGCGGGCGCGATGATGCTCGTCGTCTTTGAGGAGATGATCCCGGAGGCGGCCGGGGGACGCGCGGGCGTGACGGCGGCTGTGCTCGGATATGTGCTGATGATGGCGCTGGACATCGCCCTGGGCTGAGCGGGGGTGAGGGCCGGAGCGCCGGCGAAACAGGGGGCATCCGAAGGAGAGCCCTTTGCCTTCAAATGGCAGAAAAGGTCGAGCGTCGGGCGCGGGAGATGCGCTACAATGTCTCCGTCACAGCGCCGCCGGACGGCGGCGGACAAAGGAGGAGGATACGATGGAATACGCAATCGAGGTCAGCGGCCTGACCAAGACCTACGGCGGGCGCAGGGCGGTGGACGGTTTGAGCTTCTGCGTTCCCCGCGGGACGGTCTTCGGCCTGCTCGGCGCCAACGGGGCCGGAAAGAGCACGACGATCGAGTGTATGCTGGGGACGAAGCGGATGGATGCCGGCCGCGTGCGCATCCTGGGCATGGACCCCGTCCGGGAGCGGCGCGCGCTGTTTGAGCGGGTGGGCGTCCAGTTTCAGGAAGGGGACTATCCGAACAACATCCTCGTGGGTGAGCTCTGTGAGGAGACGGCCTGCCTCTACCGGCAGCCGAAGGACTGGCGGGCGCTGCTTGCGCAGTTCGGCATCGGCGGGAAGGAGGAGCAGCGCGTCTCAAGCCTCTCCGGCGGGGAGCGGCAGCGGCTGTTCATCGTGCTGGCGCTGATCCCGGGGCCCCAGGCCGTCTTCCTGGACGAGCTGACGACGGGGCTCGATGCGCGGGCGCGGCGCGACGTCTGGTCGAGACTGGAGGCACTCAAGGCGCAGGGTATGACCCTGCTGCTGACCTCGCATTTCATGGACGAGGTCGAGGAGCTCTGCGACAGGATCTGCATCCTCAAAAAGGGCGTTCCCGTCTTTGCGGGCACCGTCGAGGAGGCCATAGCGCAGAGCGGCTGCGCGCGATTTGAGGATGCCTATCTGATGCTCAGCGACGAGAGGGAGGAACACGCATGAGGCGATTTCTGATTCTGCTCAAGAACGAGGGCAGGCTGAGCCTGCGGGATATGAACATGCCGATCTTTGCACTGGGGATGGCGCTGGTGATCCTGGTCGTTTTGGGGATGCTCTACGGCCGGGCGGAGGCCGAACCCGGCGCGCCGTATACGTTTCTGGAACAGTCGTTTGGGGCGGTTTGCGCGGTTTCGATGTGCGCGGGCGGTCTGATGGGCCTGCCGATGGTCGTGTCGGATTACCGGGAGCGCAAGATCCTCAAGCGCTTTCGCGTTACGCCCATGAGCCCGGCGCTGCTGCTGGCTGTCGAGGTGGCGATGTATATGCTCTACTGCGCCGCATCGCTGGCGCTCTGCGCGGTAGCGGCCGTCTGCTTCTGGGGCGTTCGCCTGCCGGGGCATCCGGCGGCGTTTCTGGGGGCCTGGCTGCTGACCATGGTTTCTACGCTGAGCATCGGCATGCTGGTGGGCGGCGTGGCGAAAGACAGCCGTCAGGCCGGGGTGATCGCCTCCGTGCTCTACTTCCCGATGTTGGTCTTCTCCGGCACGACGGTGCCGCTGGAGGTGATGCCGGAGGCGATGCGCGCGTTCGTGCGCCTGTTGCCGCTGACGCAGGGCATCGAGCTGATGAAGCGGACGTTCCTGGGCCTGCAGGCGGACGCGCTGCTGCCCGTTACCGTGATGCTGGCGGTGACGGCGGTCTGCGCGGGGCTGTCGATCCGGTTCTTCCGCTGGGAATGAAAGCAGGCCGCCGCGGCGGGTTCCCCTGTATGGAAGGGAAATTCCGCCGCGGCGGCGATTTTTTCAAATATCGAGGAAATAGTAGCCGCAGGCGTTGATCACCTGCGTATCGCCGCGCTGGCGGATGCGCTTGAAATCGTGGCGGTAGCTTTGATGCACATGGCCGTGGACGAGAAAGCGCGGATGATACTTGTCGATGACGTGCAGGAAGGTCTCAAAGCCCCTGTGCGCCAGATCGGCCTCGTCGCCGAGCTGATAGGCCGGAGCATGGGTCAGCAGGATGTCGATGCCGCCGCTGCACCAGAGCTTGAAGCGCAGGCGGCCGACGCGCCGGCGCATCTGCTGCTCCGTATACTGGTTGATGCCCCTGTTGTAGCGCATGGAGCCCCCCAGGCCGAGAATGCGCACGCCGCCATAGGTGTAGATCTGATCCTCGATGCAGATGCAGCCCTCCGGCGGATTTGTGGCATAGCGGTCGTCATGGTTGCCATGGATGTAGAGGATGGGCGCCTCGGTGAAGCAGGTCAGGAAGGAGAGATACTCCGCGGGCAGGTCGCCGCAGGAGAGGATCAGTTCCACGCCCTCGAGCTTGCGGCGGTCAAGGTGCTCCCAGAGCACGGGCTCCGCCTGGTCGGCCAGAAGCAGGATTTTCATTGTCGGTCATCCTTCGTCCGTTCAAGATGGGGGGAGGGGCGGCAGGGCTCAGGGCTTGGCGGGCGGCTTGCCGGCGGGCGCCGCCGAGCGGACGCCCTGAAGCGCCGAGAGCATCTGCGCGGCCTCGTTGAGCTCCTCAAAGCGCGGGATACGCCCGATGACGTTCTGCGCGAGGTAGTCCATGCCGATGATCTCCTGCGGGGTGAGCGCGACGTCCCCGGGGATGCGCATTTCGCCGCTCTGATCGAGCATCGGGCCGACGAAGGGCAGAAATGCGCCACCGCGGATGCGTTCATGGAGCAGCTCGACCAGCCGACGCAGCCGGGTCGGCAGGCGGCGGGAGCAGACGATGTCGATGGCGTCGGAGGACATGCCCATGTAATAGCTCAGCGCGCGGTCGGCGTTGTGCTCGCCCTCGTCCGACCAGGCGCCGGTCAGGATGCTGCGCGCGATGCCCTGATAGAGCTTCGACCAGTTCCATACGGGCATGGCGAGCGTCGAGATTGCGCTGTCCTTCTTTTCGTAGAGGCCAAAGGCGCGGGACTCGAGATGGGGCGCGCTGATGTCGCGGTTGGAGACGATCCGCACGCCGGCGTCGGCGAGCGTGCGCTCCGGGTCATGGCCGGGAATGGTCGACCATTCGAGCATGATCTTCGCTCGGGGATTGGTCATCTGCGCGCCCAGGGCAAAGGCGTTGACTGAGGCCGGGGTGCCGTAGATTGGATAGTCGGCGATATAGCCGATCAGGTCGTTTTCGGCCATCGCGCCCGCGATCGCGCCGAGGATGAACTTGGCCTCATAGATGCGCAGATAATATGAGCGGACGTTGTGATAGATGGCCAGCAGCGAGCAGTTGAGGATCTTCGTCTGCGGATGCGCGACGGACTGACGCATACAGGCATCCAGGAAGACGGGCGAGGTCGCGAAGATGACGTCGTAACCGTCGGCGATGAGCGACTCGATGACGCCCTCGGCGTCCTTCTGGCTGACCATCTCGCGGGCGGTCGTCTCTACGCGCTTGCCGAACATCTCCTCGAGAGCCTTGCGGCCGAGCTCGTGCCAATAGGTCCAGCCGGAGGTCTGCGGAGATCGGTTATAGAGGAAGGCGCAGCGCAGCGTCTGCGGCTTGTGCCAGACGGTTTGCAGCAGGCTCTGCTGCTTCTCGGTCGGCTCGGCGAGCAGCGCGGCGGGCTTTTTTGCCGCGGCGACGATGAACTCCGGCCAGATGCGGCGGATGCCGACGGTGAACTCGGCGGGCGTACGGCCGACGCTCTCGGCATAGCCGAAGACGTCGAGATAGATCAGGAACGCGTCGCCCGTTTCCATCGGAGGCTGCTGGCCGGCCTGGTCATGGTAGGCCTGCGCGAAGCGATAATAGCAGGACTGCAGGTCGAAGACGTCCTCGCCGGCCCACCTGACGCCGGGCTGCTTGCCCATCAGCGCATACAGGCGGGCAAAATAGCCCTCGCGGCTGAAATAAATGAAATTGATCCGCGTATCCTCATAGAACTTGAGGTATTCCTGATAGATGCGGTAGCGCGGGGAATCCTCCGGGGCGGGGAGCACGCGCGTGACGTTGGCCTCGATCATCACGGCGTCGAGCCGGCGCATGACGCTCACGCGCTTGTTGCCCTCTACAATATAGTAGCGATTGTAGTATTCCATGGCGATGACCGGCTCACGCAGGCCGTCGGCCACGACGTCGTCATACAGGACGCTCCATTTGCTTGCAAATTCGGAGCCGGAATCGAGCAGCGGCCCGAAGCTGCGGGAAAAGGCTGTGGTCCGGCCCTTGGTGGCCGTGCCCTCGATCTGGCTGAGCGCAATCTGAATCAGGCCCAGGGGGACCTGGGAAAGCCGGTTGATCTCCGGCACGAGCTCGTTGAGGACCGGCAGGGACGGATCGACGCCCCGTGTGCGCAGAGCATGAACCTCGCGCAGAGCCTCTTTCCGGGCCAGAATATAGTCTTCCATGCTCATGCGGCTCACTCCCTTCGGACAGAAATGAAGAGGTACTTTCGCTTCCATTATAGCATCCGCCGGTCTTTTGCGCAATGAGAAGCAACGGAGAGGAGGGGAGAATGAAAGAAATGCAAATTCCGTTCAAAAAAGATTAAAAAATGTATTGACAAAGGAGCGGAGGTGCAGTATAATAACTGAGCTGTCAGCGCGAGAGCAACTCAAACCGCTGA
>SFFC01000058.1 GCA_004556985.1 Clostridiales bacterium
GAAAGATTCTAAAGTTTCCCGTCTCCGTGATTCCCGCGCGCCTTTCGCCAGGATTCCACGTTTCCTGTTATAAATAACGACGGATTTGTCTAAATTTTGTTTACAATTTCCGCCCGGAGGGGCGTAGCAGGGTATCCTCCGCGCAGAAAAAAAGCCCTCCCCTATGGGGAGGGTGGTTCCGAAGGAACCAGGTGAGGTCTTTCGTTTGATCAGTTCGCCTCAACCGTCCCGACGATCTCCTGCGCCCGCCTGACGCCCTGCGCCTCGCAGTAGGCGTCAAGCTCGCGGACAATCCTCGGGCAGGCGAAGGGGTCGGTGAAGTTCGCCGTGCCGACCATGACGGCCTTCGCGCCGCAGAGCATGAAGGCGGCGGCGTCCTCGCCGGTCTCGATGCCGCCCATGCCGATGATCGGGATGGAGACCTTCGCCGCGCTCTGCCAGACCATGCGCAGCGCGACCGGGCGCACGGCGGGGCCGGAGAGGCCGCCCGTGTTGTTCGCCAGGATCATGCGGCGCCTCTGCACGTCGACGGCGATGCCGGTCAGCGTGTTGATCATGGAGATGGCGTCCGCGCCCGCCTCCTGCGCGGCGAGCGCGTTTTCCGTGATGTCCGCGACGTTGGGCGTCAGCTTGACGATCAGCGGCTGCTTCGCCGCGGCCTTGACAGCCTTCGTGATCGCGTAGACGCTCTCCGGCTTCACGCCGAAGGCGACGCCGCCCTCGTGCACGTTCGGGCAGGAGATGTTCATCTCCAGCAGATGCACGCCCGTGGGCGCGAGCACCTCGGCCATGCCGACGTATTCCTCGACGCTCGTGCCGGTGATGTTCGCGATGACGGCAATGTCCTTGGTAAGCAGCCAGGGCAGGTCGTGCTCGATGAAGCTCTGCACGCCGGGGTTTTGCAATCCCACGCTGTTGAGCATGCCGCTGGGCGTCTCGGCGATGCGCGAGGGCGGGTTGCCCGTGCGGGGTTTCAGGCTCAGGCCCTTGACGGAGATGCCGCCCAGAGCGGAGATGTCGTAGAGCTCGTCAAACTCGCGGCCAAAGCCGAACGTGCCGCTCGCGGCGATGACGGGGTTCTTGAGCTTCACGCCGCAAAGCTCGAGGGACAGATCAGCCACGCAGCGCCACCTCCTTCGCGTCAAACACCGGGCCGTCCTTGCAGACCCGCCTGTATTGCCAGCCGCCCTCCGGCAGGTTGACCTTCACGTTGCACCCCAGGCACGCGCCGATGCCGCAGCCCATGCGCTCCTCCAGCGAGAGCTGGCAGGGAATCCCCTGCTCAAGCGCGATCTCCTGCACGGCCAGCAGCATCGGCAGCGGGCCGCAGGCCATGATCAGCTCGGGCCTGCGCGCCTCAATCGCGGCCTTGAGCGGCTTGGTGACGAGCGCGCGCTCGCCGAGCGTGCCGTCGTCGCTGACCGCCGTCACGGGGCAGGGCGCCTGCGTCATGCCGTAGGCATACTGCGCGCCCCGGAAGCCGAAGAACGCGCGGGACTCCGCCGTCGCGAAGCTGTCCATCGCGCAGCAGACCGGCGCGACGCCGACGCCGCCGCCGACGAAGTCGATCCGCGTCGCGCCCATGCCGTCAAAGCCGTTGCCCAGCGGCCCAAGCACGCGCACGCTGTCGCCCGGGCGAAGCGCGCAGAGCATCTGCGTGCCCACGCCCTTGGGCTGGATGGCGAGGGTCAGCGTCCCCGCCGCCGGGTCAAAGGCCATCAGGCTGATCGGGCGGCGGAGCACATGCGCGCTGTCCGGCACGAGCATCTGGATGAACTGGCCGGGCTTGGCCTGCGCGGCGATCTGCGGCGCGCGCAGGATGAGGCGCACAAGGCTCTGCGCCAGCGGCTCACAGGAGAGGACGATCGCATCGAGTTCCTGCATCATTTGATTTCCTTCCCCGCCGCCTTGAGGCAGGCGCAAAGATCCTCGCGCATGCGGATGGCCTCCTCGCGCGCGGCGGCGTCAAAGGCCATGCCCTCGCGCTTCTTCCAGGCGCAGAGGATCGAGCGGGAGGCGTTGACGATCGCGCCGCTGCCGGTTGCGTCGAAGCAGCCCGCGATGTCCGCGCCGGTCGCGCCCTGCGCGCCATAGCCCGGCACGAGGAAGAAGGCGTGCGGCATCCGCGCGCGCAGCGCCGTGCCCTGCTGCGGGTAGGTCGCGCCGACGACCGCGCCGACGGCGGAATAGCCGCTCTCGCCGCGCGTCTCCTCGCCCCATTGCTCGACGAGATCCGCCACGGCCTCGTAGAGCGTGCGGCCGTCCTCGAATTTCATGTCCTGGAGCTGGCCGGAGGAGGGGTTGCTCGTCTTCACGAGCACGAAGATGCCGGTGTCATTGTCCTTGCAGGCGTCGGTGAAGGGTTTGACGCCGTCCACGCCGAGATACGGGTTGATCGTCGCGAAGTCCGCGGCGAAGGCGCGCCGGTTGCCCTCGGGCATCGCGGTCTCGCCGATGTAGGCGTTGGCGTAGCAGGCCGCCGTCGCGCCGATGTCGTTGCGCTTGACGTCGGCCATCACCAGCAGGCCCTTCGACGCGGCGTAGGCAAGCGTCTTCTCAAACGCCTTCATGCCCGCCGGGCCGTACATTTCGTAGTACGCGACCTGCACCTTGACCGCCGGAACGATGTCGCAAAGCGCGTCGACGAGGCGGACGTTGTACTGATAGACGGCCTCGGCGGCGTCCTCAAAGGAGCGGATGCCCTCGGGCAGGATCTCCCGCACAAAGCCCTCGGGCAGATATTCGATGCGCGTGTCGAGGCCCGCGACCGTCGGGTTTTTGAGCGCACGGATGCGCGCGGCCAGTTGTTCCATCTTGTTCATCTTAGCAATCCTCCTGATCGATCACGCGGCCGCCCACGATCGTGGCGCAGACCGCTCCGGTGTAGGTTCTGCCGTCAAACGGCGTGTTGTGTCCCCTGGATTTGAATTTTGCGGCGTCGACGGTGATCTCGCGCTCCGGGTCGAGGATGACGACGTCCGCCGGCGCGCCCACGGCGAGGCTGCCGCCCGGCACGCCCAGCAGGCGGGCCGGCTGCGCGCTCATCAGCTCGATGAGCCGCGGGAGCGTCATGTAGCCCTTTTTGACCAGCTCCGTGTTACAGACGCTGAAGGCCGTCTCAAACCCACTGATGCCGCTGGCCGCAAGGTGGAATTCGACGCGCTTCTCGTCCTCGTGGTGCGGCGCGTGGTCGGTCGCAATGGCGTCGAGCGTGCCGTCGACGAGTCCGGCGATGCAGGCGAGCCTGTCCGCCTCCTCGCGCAGCGGCGGGTTGACGCGGCAGTTGCCGTCGTAGCCCGCGACCCAGTCCTCCGTCGCGCCGATGTAGTGCGGCGTTGTCTCCGCCGTCACGCGGACGCCGCGCGCCTTCGCCTCGCGCACGAGCTGCACGCCGCCGCGCGTGGAGACGTGGCAGAGGTGAATCCGCTTGCCCTCGGCCTCCGCGACGAGGATGTCGCGCGCGATCATGACCTCCTCCGCCGCGCGGGTGATGCCCGGCAGACCGAGCTTTGTGCTCATGTAGCCCTCGTTCATGACGCCGTCGCCGACGAGGTTCTTGTCCTCGCTGTGGCTCATGATGAAGACGCCGAAGTGATCGGCGTACTGCATCGCCAGGCGCAGCAGGTTCGAATTGACGACCGGCCTGCCGTCGTCGGAGATGGCGACGATGCCCGCCGCCTTCATCCGCCCGATCTCCGCCATCTCGACGCCCTCCAGCCCCTTGGAGATCGCGCCGACCGGGTAGACGTGCACGCCGCTGCCCTTCGTCTCGGCCTTCTCGATGATGTAGCGCGTGACGGCGGCGCTGTCGTTGACGGGCTTCGTGTTGGGCATGCAGCAGACGCCCGTGAAGCCGCCGCGCGCAGCGGCGCGGGTGCCGGAGACGATGTCTTCCTTATATTCAAGGCCGGGGTCGCGCAAGTGGCAATGCATGTCGATGAAGCCTGGCGCGACGACGCGGCCCGACGCGTCGATGACCGTCGCGCCCTCCTGTGCAAGCCCCTCGCCGATGGCGGCGACGCGCCCGTCCTCCAGCAGCAGGTCAAGCTGCCCGTCGATGCCGTTGGCGGGATCGATCACGCGCCCGCCGCGAATCAGAATGCTCTCTTTCATCTGCTCAGCCCTCCCTCCGGGTCAGCATGTAGAGCAGCGCCATGCGCACGGCGACGCCGCTTTCCACCTGCTGGGTAATGACCGACTGCGGCCCGTCCGCCGCGCTCGAGGCGATTTCGACGCCGCGGTTCATCGGGCCGGGATGCATGACGAGCGCGTGCTTTTTCGCCAGCGCGACGCGCTCGGGCGTGATCTCCCAGTTGTCGCAGTATTCCGCGACGGACGGGAAGAGGCCCTTCTGCTGGCGCTCGCGCTGAATGCGCAGGCCCATGACGACGTCCGCGCCCTCGCAGGCGTCCTCGATCGTCGGCGCGACGGTGCAGCCCAGCCGCTCGATCTGCACGGGGATCAGCGTCGGTGGCGCACAGAGCACAACGCTCGCGCCCATGCTCGTCAGGCCGTAGATGTTGCTGCGCGCGACGCGGGAATGCATGACGTCGCCGCAGATCGCGACCTTGATGCCCTCAAGGCTGCCCAGGTGCTCGCGCATCGTCAGCATATCCAGCAGTGCCTGCGTCGGATGCTCGTTCATGCCGTCGCCTGCGTTGATGACGCTCGCCTTCACATGCCGGGCCAGCAGCGACGGCGCGCCGGACATCGGGTGGCGGATGATGATCACGTCCGTGCCCATCTGGTCGAGCGTCACGCCGGTGTCGATGAGCGTCTCGCCCTTGGCGACGCTCGAGGCGCTGGCGGAGATGTTCGCCGCCGCGGCGGACATGTACTTGCTCGCCAGCTCGAAGGACATGCGCGTACGCGTTGAGTTCTCGTAGAAGAGCGTGACGATCGACTTGCCCTGCAGATGCGAGGTCTTCTTGTTCGCGGAGCGCACCACCTGGCGCATCATCAGCGCGGTATCGAGTATGGCTGTAATCTCCTCGCGGCTCACGCCGTCGAGGCCCAGCAGATCCTTGCGTCTCAGATTCACGTTGTACCCCTTTCCGTGTTCAGCGCTCACTTGCGCTCATACAGCACGACGCTCATGTCGCCGTCAAACTCCGGCACATGCACGCCGACGAGTTCGCTCTTGCTCGTGGGCAGGTTCTTGCCCACATAGTCCGCCCGGATGGGCAGCTCGCGGTGCCCGCGGTCAACCATCACGGCCAGCTGGATCAGCGACGGCCGGCCCATGTCGCAGATGGCGTCCATCGCCGCGCGCGCCGTCCTGCCCGTGAAGAGCACGTCGTCGACCATGACGATCTTCGCGTCCTGCACCTGGAAGGGCAGGTCCGTCGCGTTGACGACCGGGTGCTCCGAGAGGATCGACAGGTCGTCGCGGTAGAACGTGATATCCAGCACGCCCAGCGGCAGCCTGACGCCCTCCACCTGCTCGATCATCTCCTGCAGCATCTTCGCCAGCGTGACGCCCCGGCGCTGAATGCCCACGAGCGTTAGCCCGTCGACGCCGCGATTGTTCTCGATGATCTCGTGCGCGATGCGCCGAAGCGCGCGTTCCATCGCGCTTTTGTCCATGATATCCGCCTTGAATTCAAGGGTCGCCGCCATCCGTCCCACTCCTTTTTTCGCACACAAAAAGCCCTGTCCCGTTGTCGGGGCAGGGCAAACAAAGGCCGCTCGGGCTCTGTGTGTGTGGTTATGCCGCCTTGCCGACCTCACGGGATCGATTTAAAAGCGCCTCGCCGGAGCGTCCCGGGCTCGCCGGGTCCCCTCTAGCTTTGATCGACAGCATTGTACCATCTTTTGCGCGCTTCGTCAACGGCTGCGCCCAATTTCTGCACAGATGTCGGCTGTTCGCCATCCACTCACGCCTCCCGCGGGAAGAGCAGTCCCTCCAGGCAGCAGACGGCGCCCTCCGCCATGTCGCAGGTCAACTGCACGACGGGCGTCTGCGCGATCAGCGCCTCCAACAGCGCCATGGCCTGCCGGATGAACGCCGGATTTCATTGATTGACCGTCACCTGCGCATAGAGCAGCGAGAAGGCGCGCGCGGGCACGAGCCGCTCTGCCCGGTTCTCCTTCCCCTGCCTGAGCATGACGATCGCGCCGATGGGCACCTCGCCCGCCCCGCAGATCTCCGAGGAACCGCAGACCGGCCAGCCGCAGGCCGTCCAGACCCCGCCGGCTCTGCGCAGCAGCGCACGGTCGCCGTTGACGGTGCGGCTCCCGCGATACCGCTCCCACAGCGCGGCCTGCGTCGACTTGCCCGTGCCCGAGGGCGCGGAAAACAGAATGGCCTGCCCCCGGTATTCCGTGAACGCGCAGTGCAGAATCAGGCTGTCGCGCGCGATCATCCGCCGCTCCAGCGCCAGAAGCGAGACGAACACCGTGTCCAAGCCGAGGAAAAGCCCGTCTCAAACACGGGCGCGCCCAGCTCCCGCCCCAGCGCGTATATGGCCTCCATGTCGGCCAGGTTCTGCCGCGTGACGCTGCCGTTGATCTTGACGTCGATGCCCCGCGCGCGCAGCAGGCGGATCGCGCGCACGGCGCTGTCAAACCCGCCCGGGTGATGGCAGAGCGTCGCGTAGGCCGCCCCGCCGCCGCCGCGCGCCGCAGCATGCGCCTCTCGAGCGTCTCGCGCTCCATCGTCTGCTCCATCGCGTCCTCCCTCCTCGCCGGGAATCAAAAAACGAGCCGGATCGCTCCGGCTCTGTTCGATTGTGCTGATCAGGAACGGTTGGGGTGGTATGCACTTACACCATTGACCAAACCCTGATGATACCAGGTTGTTCCATTCGAAATGGCCGTTGTCCAATAAATCGTGTCTCCAATTTCAACTTCGCTATAGGGCAGCAGCGTCTTATAGTCAACGTCAGTATACAGCGTACAAGACAATTCCTTGACACCCGTTGTGCTATTGATCTCGTACATGCCTATCGCCACATTGTTTTCATTGGTGACAATAACCTGGTTGCCCGAGGTGCCGCAGTGCGCCGCGTCGTGGGTTCACCAGGCAACCGCCTCCTTGAAACCCGGGGCATTGTCAGAACAGGCTGAATCCCCCGCAGCCTCCGCCCTGTGCGCGGCGCGCGCCGCGCACAGGCTTTTGCTGCAATACGAGGGTCTCAGAACATCTGCTTTCAAAAGAAGTATACCCCCGTACATATTTGTCAGGGGCTTTTTAACAATTTTTCGATGAAACCAAAGAAAACAGGGGCGGAAAACCGCAATTTTCCGCACCTGTCCCCATTTTGTATAGTTCAAGTTATTACATATTCCCTATTTCATAACCGGCATGGCGAAAATCCTCCTGCTCCATGCGCGGGGCCGACCCTCCAAAAGGGCCTGCATCGCGGACCAGGCTTACTCCTCGCGCACGAACTTGTCCGCGCCCACGCCGCACAGCGGGCAGGTGTAGCCCTCCGGCAGCGTCTCGCCCTCGTAGACGTAGCCGCAGACGGAGCAGACCCACTTCGTCTGCGCGGCGGCGGTCTCCTGCGCGGCAGGCGCCGGCGCGCCGCTGATCGCGGCGAGCAGCTCGTTTGCGAGCGCATCGAGCGCGGCGAGAGACGTCTCGTCCGTCGTAGAGCGCAGGGTCACAGTGCTGCCGACCTGCTCCATGCCGCTCATGCTGTCCAGCAGCTCCTTCATCTGGCTGCCGGAGACGGGCGACCAGCTGCCGTTCTCCACGAGCGCATAGCGCCTGCCCTGCAGGTTGTGCGCCGCCAGATCCTGAATGAAGTTCTTCATGGGCGTGAAGATGCCCATGTTGTAGGTGATCGAGGCGAAGACGATCGTCCCGCAGCGGAAGGCCTCGCCGATCAGCTCGCTGACATGCGTCTTGGAGACGTCATAGACCTTCACGTTGCGCACGCCGCCCATCGAGAGCTTCCCGGCGAGGACGGAGGCCGCGTTCTCGGTGCCGCCGTAGACGGAGCCGTAGACGACCATCACGCTCTCGGGATCCTCGGGCGTGTAGCTGCTCCACTTGTCGTACTTGTCGAGGATATAGCCGAGGTTCTCGCGCCAGACCGGGCCATGCAGCGGGCAGATCGTCTGGATGTCGACCGTCGCGGCCTTGGCCAGCACAGCCTGCACCTGCTTGCCGTATTTGCCCACGATGTTGCAGTAGTAGCGGCGCGCATCGGCGAGCCATTCCGTGTCAAAATTGACCTCGTCGGCGAAGAGGTTGCCGTCCAGCGCGCCGAACGTGCCAAAGCCGTCCGCGGAGAAGAGCACCTTGTCCGTCGCGTCGTAGGTCATCATGACCTCGGGCCAGTGGACCATCGGCGCCATGAGGAAGACGAGCCTGTGCCGGCCGGTCGCCAGCTCCATGCCCTCCTCGACGGCGTAGCCGTGCTCCGCCGGGTTAAAGTCGAAGAACTGCGTGATGATCTGCGTCGCAGCCTTCGAGTAGAGGAGCTTGACCTGCGGATAGCGCCGCATGACCTCGGTGATGGCGGAGCAGTGATCCGGCTCCATGTGGTTGATGACGAGGTAATCGAGCGTGCGCCCGCCCAGCGCATAGGCGAGATTCTCAAAGAACTGCCCGCTCACGGAGCGATCCACCGTGTCGAAGAGCACGGTTTTCTCGTCCAGCAGCAGATAGGCGTTGTAGGAAACGCCGCGCGGAATCGGATAGACGTTTTCAAACAGCGCAATTCGCCGGTCGCTTGCGCCCAGATAGACGAGATCGTCGCTGATTTTGCGGACATTGTGCACGCCTGCGAACGGTTTGAGTATCGGGGAATCCTCCTGCGTCTCCTCGGCTTTGGCGGTTGAGAACAGCGGATTGATGGCGCCCATGGCCACAGCGCCCGCCGCGCCGACTGCCGTGCTCTTGAGAAAGCTCCTTCTGGACATTTCCTTACCCATAACAGTATCCCTCCTGACGCGTAATCTATGCCGGCTCGCTTCCCGCCGGCAGAGGATGAGAAAATGAAACGCCACAGAGGCAGGCCTGTCGGCAAGGATGCCGCCCGACCGCGCCCGCGATGTGACGTGAATATTATAACAAACCGGAAGACGGAATACAATGTTTTCAAAAATATGATTTCCGGGGTTCAGGCTTTTCCTTCCAGCAGCGTCCTTTTCCTTGCCAGGCAGTACGCCGCACCGGCCGCATCCGCCAGCAGCCAGCCGATGGGCACCGACCACCAGATGCCCACGACGCCGATGCCCGGCACGGCGGAGAGCGCATACGCCAGCGCCACGCGCGTGCCCAGCGAGATGACGGTCAGCACGACGCTCACCCCCGGCCTGCCCAGCGCGCGGTAGAAGCCATAGAGCAGGAACAGGCAACCGATGCCGCAGTAGAACGCGCCCTCGATGCGTAGATAGCGCACGCCCTCGGCGATGATTCCGGTCTCCCCGGGCGGGACGAACAGTCCCATCAGCGCCGGCGCGAACGCGCAGACGAGCGCAGAGACCGCCACACTGAAGCCCACCGACGTCAGCACGGCCCCCCTGAGTCCGGCGCGGATGCGCTCCTGCTTTCCCGCGCCGTAATTCTGGGCGATGAACGTGGAAAAGGCGTTGCCGAAGTCCTGCACAGGCATGTAGGCAAACGCGTCGATCTTGACCGCCGCCGCGAACGCCGCCATGACGGTCGCGCCGAAGCTGTTGACCAGCCCCTGTACCATCAGGATGCCCAGGTTCATGATGGATTGCTGCACGCAGGTCAGCAGCGAGAAGCCCGCGACCTGGCGGACGGCGCGCGGATGCACATGCCAGTCCCGATGGATGCCGCGCAGCTGCGGGCAGCGCGCGAGCGCATACACCGCGATGCCCGCGCCGGAGAGGGCCTGCGCGATGACCGTCGCCTCTGCCGCGCCGGCAACGCCCCGCCGCAGCCCGATCACAAGCGCCAGGTCGAGCGCGATATTGAGCGCGGCGCTGCCCGCCAGAAAGATGAGCGGCACGATGGAATTGCCCACCGCGCGCAGCAGCGAGGCGAAGAAGTTATACAGGAATGTCGCCGGAATGCCGCAGAAGATCACAAGCAGATAGGCGCGCATCAGCGGCCAGACCTCGCCGGGCACGCGCAGAAAGCCGCGGAGCTTCTCCAGGCAGGCAAAGGACGCCGCCGTGAGCAGCAGCGTCACGCCCGCGATCAGCACAAAGGCGGCGCGGATGCTCTCCTTCAGGGCCCTCTCGTCGCGCTGGCCGAAGCGGATGGAAAAGAGGGCGCCGCTGCCCATCGACAGGCCCAGCAGGATGGAGGTCAGGAAGGTCATGAGCGTGAAGGAGGAGCCGACGGCGGCCAGCGCATGGCTCCCCAGAAAACGCCCGACGATCAGCGTATCCGCGATGTTATAGCCCTGCTGAAGCAGGTTGCCGACGATCATTGGCACGGAAAACAGCAGCATGGAGCGCATCACAGGCCCCTGCGTCAAATCCCTGTTCATGTGCATGTCCGCATTCTCCCCTCGCCCGCTTTCGGGCGAGCCAAAGAGCACAGACCCGCAGCGCCCCTTCCGGGGCGCGGAGCCTGTGCTCTGTCCCTGTATGCTGTCGCTTACGCCATCTCGCCTGCCATCGCTTTACCGCCCAGAACGTGCAGATGCAGATGGGGCACGGTCTGCTGGGCGTCGGGCCCGCAGTTGGAGACGACGCGGAAGCCGCTTTCCACAAGGCCCTCCATCCTCGCGACGGTCGCCGCGGCGCGCATCAGATGCGCAAGCGCCGCGTCGCTCTCGTCCTTGGCGTCATACCAGCCGCTGACGTGCTTCTTGGGGATGACCAGCACATGCGTCGGCGCCTGCGGCGCGATGTCGCGGAAGGCCAGCACCTCGTCGTCCTCATACACCTTCGTGCTGGGGATCTCGCCCGCAGCGATCCTGCAGAAAAGGCAATCGTTCACTTCAAAAACCTCCTTGGCTCCTGTTTAAAGCTGTCTTTCTCCGATCAGCTCCATGTTCTCTACGCCCGTCACGCGGATGCGGACGATGTCGCCCGGCGCCGCGTCCGGCACATGGGCGCGCAGATAGCCGCCCGTGTAGCCCGTTCCGCGTCCCTGCGCGTCCAGCTCCTCGACGAGCACTTCGTCCTCGCGCCCGACGCGCTGCGCAAGCGCGTCCCGCTCCATGTCATGCCCCAGCGCGATGAGCTCCCTGGCGCGCGACTCGCGCAGCGCGCGCGGCACGCTGCCCGCCATCTGCGCGGCCTTAGTGCCCTCCCGCTCGGAATACGGGAAGACGTGCATCCGCGAGAAGCCCGCCGCGCGGCAGGTCGCCTTCGTCTGCGCGAATTCCTCCTCCGTCTCGCCAGGGAAGCCCGTCATCACGTCGGTCGTCAGCGCACAATCCTCAAACGCTTCGCGCAGCAGCGCGCAGGCGGCGAGAAACTCGCCGCTCGTGTAGCGCCTGCGCATCCGCGCGAGCACCGTGTCGCTGCCGCTCTGCAGGGCCAGGTGGAACTGATGGCAGACCTTGGGCAGCGCCGCGATGCCCTGAACGAATTCCGGCGTGACGATCACCGGCTCCAGCGATCCCAGGCGGATGCGCCGGATGCCGTCGACCCCGTGCACGGCCCGGATCGCGTCAAGCAGCGTCGTGCCGTCCTGCAGATCCCTTCCATAGCTGGTCAGGTGGATGCCGGTGAGCACAGCCTCCTGAAAGCCCGCCTCCGCCAGGCTCTGCGCCTCCTCGCGGATCTCCTCCACCGGGCGGGAGCGGATCGGCCCGCGCACGGAGGGAATGATGCAATAGGTGCAAAAGCGGTCGCAGCCCTCCTGAATCTTCATCGTCGCGCGGGTATGCCCCTCATGCGCGTGCACGGTCAGATGCTCAAACGGCGCCTTGCGCAGCGTCTCGACCGCGATGAGCGCGCAGTCCTGCGAAAGCGCCTGCGTGAGCAACTCCACGACCTCGCCGCGCCGCTGCGTGCCCAGCACGAGCCGAACGCCCGGCAGCCGAAGCTCCTCGCCCGCGCGCTGCGCCAGGCAGCCCGTCACGACGATCGCCGCGTCGGGGTTCTGCCTGTGGCAGCGGCGGATGACCTGCATGCTCTTCTTGTCGCCCGTGCCCGTCACCGTGCAGGTGTTGACGACGTAGATGTCCGCGCGCTCCTCAAAGCCGACCGTCCGGCAGCCCGCCTGCTCAAAACGTTCGCGCATCGCCTGCGTGTCATATTGGTTCACCTTGCATCCGAGCGTGTGAAAGGCGACCGTCTTCCCCGTGATCATCCGGTCTGTCTGTCCTCCCGTTCCGATTGCCGGCCTCCCGGCATGAAATCAAAGTTCCTCCGCCTCAAACGGCGCGATCTGCTTCATCACGCCGCTGGCGAGCACATAGTATCGGCTCTTCATACCATCGCAGAATTCCGCCGGCTCCTTCTTCTGATAGCCCTTCTTGAACGCGCTGCGCTCGAAGACAACCGAATAGATGAAGACATCCTCCGCGTCGCCGGTCTTCTCGCTGCGCCGCTGCGTGTAGGCGGAGACGGCGATCCGCTCCGCCGCGGGCACGAGCCCAAAGACGTTGCCCGCGACGTATTCGCCCAGGCCGAAGACGCAGGTCTTGTAATCCTCGCGGCTCTCCTTCTGCGATTTCTTCTTGATCTTGAGCGTGCCGTCGGCCAGCTGGGTCAGCTTGTCCTGCGGCATGTCCTCGATCTCCGGCAGGTCGAGGTCGACCATGATGAGCTTCTTTTCCGGCACGGCCTCCGTCTGCACGGAGAACGCGATGGGCGCCTCCGCCTCAGAGAGCCACGCCTCAATCGCCTGCTCGGCCGTCCCGGCATCCATCGCGCCCGAGGCCTTCGCCGGGACATCCGGCGCGAGCTGATGAACCTGAATCAGCGCCGCCTCGTTTTCAAGCCGCTCCAGTTCCTCCTCGCTGACGCCGGAGGACGCCTTGGCCGTCTTTCCCGACGCGCTCCCTGAAGAGGTCTTCGCCGTGCTCTTCCCGGTGGATTTGGCCGCGCTCTTTCCCGTGGATTTTGACGCAGTCCTGCTACTCTTCTTTTCCTCCTGCGGCTCCTCCTCCGCCTTCGCGCCGAAGAGGCCGCCGAGCTTGTCTTTGAGCAGCGTATCCACGCGCACGCGATCGTAAACGCCCGTGCCGGGAATGCTCCAGTTGAAGTATGCGCCTTTCGTGCCCACGTTCATGGAGACGCCCTTGCCCGGCCCGAGGGTCAGGCTCGCGCCGGATTTGGAGAGATTGAGCTTGACGCCCTTGCAGATCTGTATGCTCTTGCGAAAACGCATGTCGTTTCCCCCGTTCCTCTGTTTGTACTGCGCTTATTATAAAATACGGCGGGCCTTCTTGCAAGCCCGCCGCCGGATTTTGTCCCCGTATCATTCCATCTCTCCGCGCAGCGCCATCGCGATGGTCAGCGCGGCGATACCGGCCGTCTCCGTGCGCAGAATGCGCGGCCCGAGCGTCACGAGCTTTCCGCCCGCCTGCTCGCGCAGCCAATGCGCCTCCTGCGGCTCGATGCCGCCCTCCGGACCGATGAGAATGCCCACGCGCAGCGCCTGTGTGCCCTCAAAGGGCGCAAGCGCGTCGCGGATGCTGCCGTCGCGCGCATCCTCCCACGGGACGATCAACACGTCGAGGCCCGTGAGCTCCGCCTGCAGCGCGGAGAGTTTTGCGGGCAGGCGCACCTCGGGCGCGCAGACGCGCGCGCACTGCTTGACCGCCTCGCGGGCGATCTTTTGCCAGCGCTCCGTCTTCTTCGCCGCGTCCTTACCGTCAAGGCGTACGACACAGCGCTCCATCGCGACCGGCTGAATGGCCGCCGCGCCGAGCTCCGTCGCCTTTTGGACAATGAGCTCCATCTTGTCTGCCTTGGGCAGGCCCTGGTAGAGCGTCACGCGGGTTTTCGCCTCCGTGCCGCGCAGCGCATGGAGCACGCGCACGCACACGCGCTCCTCCTCCA
>SFFC01000174.1 GCA_004556985.1 Clostridiales bacterium
GAGGAGCCTGTCGCGCCAGTACTGCGGCACGACGCGGAAATAATGGATGGAGCCGGAGATGATCTGAAACTTTTTTCCGTCGAGGTAGAAGTCGTCGCGAATCTCAAAGGTGCTCATACGTTGCCTCCCATAAATGATCGCCCCGGGCGCGGGACGAAAGAATGGCCGGAGCTCCTGCGCACGGGGGAGCAGACCGGCGCGAAGGGGAACCTGATAGCAACAGCATAGCAAAGTTTGGCGCAAAGCGCAAGGGCGCGGACCTTTCCCGGCGACTTTTTTCAGTTTGGTTAATTTGATTAACCAAACAGGCAAACTAAAGTCCTCTGTCCGGGGGAGTCTCTCCGCCCAGCGCGCCCAGAATGGCGCAGGCCGACAGCCTTTGGGCGCGCCATCCGCGTCCGGCTGGCGGAGCTGGACATGCAGCAGAGCGATCTGGCCCGGCTGCTCGGCACGAGCGAGGCTTACATCACCTACCTGATCTACGGTGACCGGCGGGACGAGGCCTGGGTCGCGCGGATCTGTCAGGCGCTGGAGATGGAGGCGGAGCGCTTCGAGGGCGATGACCCGGGGCAAAAGGAGGTAGCGCTCCCGGCCAAAGTGTGATACAATGCTGTCATCAGCGAAAGAGGGGATGACGGCTTGAAAAAGACGCGATTGGCCGCGCTGCTGCTCGTCTGTCTGGCGGCGCTCTCGGGCTGCCAGGGTGTGGAGCAGACGCTGCACGCGCTGGGCACAAAGATCGAGGATGCGCAGGTCTCCACGCCGCAGAACAACGGCGGGGATATCGACTGGAGCTTCGTGCCCATGGTGCGCGAGATGGCCGTTTCCATGTTTGAGCAGGCTTTCCCCGAGGCGACCGTCAAGGAGACCGGCGTGGCCTGCAGGAACACGAAGACGGGCCGCGCGATTGTGACGATCACCTACGAGATGAACGGCAGAACCGGCACCTACGGCTTCGATTACGAGAAGAACGAAAGCGGCGAATATGAACTCACGCGCTACGGCGACGGCGTCAGCTCAGACGATCTCTGAGCCGGCGCTCTTTTTTGAATGAAAACAGCGGCTTCGGGGTATGTCCCCGGGGCCGCTGTCATAGAGTTCCCCCAAAGGGGCGATGCGGGTGTACAGGATTCTGATGATCGAAAGCGCCGCGCGCGGCGTGCTTTGCGTCAACGGCCAGTTCTGTGGGCCGCTCGAGGCGGGCGGGCAGGCATTTCCCGCCTCGCCGGAGGCGGAGATCTATGTGCAGCTCTTCCCGTTTTCTGGGAAGGCCGCGCCGCTGACCGTCGAGATGCGCCTGCGCGGCGGGGAGATCGGGCGGCTTGAGCCGCAGGAGCACGCCTATGCGCTCCTCTGGCCGGACGGCATCATCGAGTTGGAACTGCGCCCCGACTGGCCCGGGGAGACGCCCGCGCCGCAGGAGACGCAGATCGCCGCCTCCGGCGCGCTGCTGCGCTATCTGACGATGCGCCTTGCCGGCGACGCGGAGGCGGAGCTGCTGCTCCTGCGCCCGCAGGAGACGCCGGAGCTGCCGCCGTATGACGCGGTCGTGCCGCTGCGCTTTGCGCCGCTTCGGGCGGGCGAGCGCTTCGACGAGCGTGCCGGGCTCGTGCGCCGCCTCGCGCCGAACGTCGCGCGGGTGGACGCGGCGCTGGCCGTGACCGTCCCGGCGGGGCAGGGGCAAAGGCGCATTGAGACGATCGAGGTTCAGCCGTTTTCGGCGCCCGCGACGATGCGGTAATACGTCCGCGAGGTGATGACATACACGGCTGTGTAGAGCGCGGCGAAGAGCGCGAAGGACGCGAGCGTCGTCAGCGCGAGCAGGCGTGTGTTCGTCAGGCCGAAGGCGATGAGGAGCTTGCCGATCATCGGGAAGGCGAAGGCCGTGTGCAGGCCGGAGGCGAGCAGCGGCAGGAAGAAGACCGTCAGCAGCTGCGAGTTGACGCTTTGGCGGATCATCGCCCGCGAGAGGCCGACCCTGCGCATGATGTCGTAGTTGGCCTGATCCTCAAAGCCCTCGGTGATCTGCTTGTAATACATGCTCAGCACGGCGGCGCAGAGGAACGCGGCGCTGAGCATTGCGCCCAGAAAGAGGAAGCTCGCGCAGCTGGAGAGGTAGTCCGCCCGACTGTCCGCGCGGCAGGCGATGCCGACGCTAAGCCCCTGCGCGCCCAGAGCTCCTGCCAGCGCTTTGGCCAGCGCGGATTGCGCCGCCTCGTCGAGCCCCGTGTCAAAGGCGTATTCGGCGGTGATATGGGTGGGCAGGCTGCCGTCGCCCAGCGTCAGGCGCTCCGCCTGAACCGCGCCGAGGTCGTCCATGCCGGGGACGACGAGCAGCAGGGAATCGACGACGTCCGGCTCGATAAAGGGCTGGGGCAGGTCGATACCGGTCTGAGCGAGTGCGTAGGAGATCTCGCCAAACAGGGATACATGGTCGGAGAGGTAGCGCGTCAGCGAGCCGCCCGCCAGCGCCTCGCCGGGGGAGAGCGTCAGCTGCGTGCCCATGAGCGCGTTGTAATCCTCCAGCGGCAGGAGCGTCACGACGCAGAGGCGGTCGTTTGTGTCGGTCGTTTGTGTCATCGCCGGGGAGGACGGTGTCCCCGTGCAGGCGGCCTGCGAAGGTGAGCGTGCGCTGGGCGGACACGCGCAGGGGCGTCACGCCCTCCGCCTCAAGCAGCGCCTCGCAGGGCGCGGACAACGCGCCGGCGGGCAGCGCCTCGTCCGAATCGAGGCTGACGGTCAGCTCGCGCGGAAAGCGGGTTCTGAGCATGTCCTCCGCGCCGACATACAGGCACAGCACGCTGGAGAGCGTCACCAGCACCATCGTGGAGAGGATGCAGATGACGGAGAGCGACGCGCCGC
>SFFC01000175.1 GCA_004556985.1 Clostridiales bacterium
GCAGGTCGATGCGCGTCGCGCCGTCCACGAAGTCGAGCCCGTTCGGGTTCACGGACGCATCCGCCGCCGCGTCGAGCTGATTCATCTGCTTCTGACCGGCGGAGATGAACACATCGCACGCCGCGCCCTCCTCAATCTGCGTCTTGAGCGTGCCGGAGGAGTCAAAGTTGTACACCAGCGTCACGTCGGGATGCTCCGCCTCGTAGGCGGTCTTGATCTCGGTCAGCGTTTCCGTCATGGAGGCCGCTGCAAAGACGACCAGCTCCACCGGCTCCGCCGCCAGCGCGCAGCCGGCAGCGCCGCAGGTCAGCGCCGCGACCAGCAGCATGGGGATGAGTTTTTTCATAGGGGTACGCTCCTTCTTCCCGTGTTTCAGGGAATGTATTTGCAAGCGGCATGGATTTACATGCCGGACTGCCCCGATTTGCTCACTGGGGAAACCCCTCCGTCATCGCTGCGCGCTGACACCTCCCCTAACGAGGGGAGGCAAGAGGGGGCTCCCCCGCCCAAGTCTGAGGGAAAGGCTTGCCTCCCCTTCTCAGGGGAGGTGGTTCCGAAGGAACCGGAGGGGTTCCTGACGCGGGAAAACCCCTCCGTCATTGCTGCGCGCTGACCCCTCCCCTAATGAGGGGAGGCAAGAGGGGCTCCCTCGCCCAAGTCTGAAATAAATGTGTTTTCCCATCAGGAAAACAAGGGTATCTCTCAGCCCTCGATGCTATTCTCTTTCTTTCATATCAGCCCCGGGTGCAGGGCCGTGAGGCCTTGCTCGTTTGAAGGAGGGTAGGGGGAGCCCAGAGGGGGGAGGGAGGGAGGTCGAAATCCCTCCCTTCGCCCCTCTGGCCGTCTTTCCCTGCGGAGAAAATCATCTTGCGCAATCCTGCACCTCATTCCTCAGCAGCCCCATCGCGTGAGGAATCGCATCCATGAACACATCCATACTCTCCATGCACGCCTTCGGGCTGCCGGGCAGGTTGATAATCAGCGTCTTGCCGCGGATGACGCTCGCCCCGCGCGAGAGCATCGCGTGCTTTGTGATCTTCATGCTCTCGGCGCGGATTGCCTCGGCGATGCCCGGCGCAAGGCGCGTCGCCACGGAGAGCGTCGCCTCGGGCGTGGTGTCGCGCGGGGAGAAGCCCGTGCCGCCGGTCGTGAGGATCAGGTCGAGCTGGCGCTGGTCGCACAGGCGGATGAGCGCCGCCCTGAGCGCCGCCTGCTCGTCCGCCATGAGGAGCCGCTCGACGACCTCATAGCCGCTCTTCTCAAGGCGCTCCGCAATCGCCGGGCCGCTTTTGTCCTCGCGCTCGCCGCGCGCGCCCTTGTCCGACAGCGTGATGACCGCCGCCTGCCACGGGCGCACGCCCTTCCTGGGCTCGATGACCATTTCGTCGCCGACGTGAATCTCGCCCGGCTCCAGCACGCGCGCAAACACGCCCTCGCGCGGCATGATGCAGTCACCCATCTTCTTGTAGATCTCGCAGTGGCTGTGGCACTCCTTGCCGATCTGCGTCATCTCCAGCAGCACATCGCCGCAGCGCAGCAGCGTGCCCACCGGCAGCGCGCGGAAGTCAAAGCCCTCCACGACCAGATTTTCGCCGAACGCGCCCGGCACGACGCCCGCACCCTTCTCGTTGAACGCGGCGATCTTGTCCGCGCTCAGCAGGCTCACCTGCCTGTGCCAGTGACCCGCGTGCGCATCGCCGTCGATGCCCCAGTCCGCAGCAAAATACCCGGCGCTGATGTCCATCTTCTGAATGCCGCGCCGCTCGCTCGTGCAGACCGCTACCACCTTGCCCATCGCGTTATCCTCCGATCTCGTTCATGCGGCGCACCTCGCGGTCGCCGACCTCCTCCAGAAAGCCGTGGCGCTTCGGCTTGGCGGCGATGGCCGCGCCAAGCGCCTCCAGCAGCGCCCCGTCGTCCGCGCCGCCGCGCAGCAGCGCGCGCACGTCAAGCCCCGCCGTGTGGTTGAGGCACAGCTTCAAAAACCCGTCCGCCGTCAGCCGCACGCGGTTGCAGCGGTCGCAGAATTCGTGGCTCACCGGGCTGATGAACCCGAACGGCCCCGCAAAGCCCGCCGCGCGCACATAGCGCGCCGGGCCGAAGCCGCGCCTTTCCCCGTCCCCGGCAAGCGGCCCGTAGGCCGCCTCGAGCATGGCGCGCACCTCGTCGCCGGGCACGGGGGTCAGCGACGCGCCGCAGCCCACCGGCATCAGCTCGATGAAGCGCACGGCCACATCCCTATCGCGCGCCAGCCCCGCCAGCTCCACGAGGTCGCCGTCGTTCATCCCGCGCACGGGCACGGCGTTGAGCTTGACCTTCATCCCCAGCGAGAGCGCGTCGTCGATGACAGAGAGCACGCGGCGCACGTCGCCCCCGCGCGTCATGGCGCGGTAGGTGTCGGGGTTCAGGGAGTCGATGCTGATGTTCAGCGCGCCGAGCCCCGCCTCGTGCGCCCAGCCGACGCAGCCGGAGAGCAGCAGCGCGTTGGTCGTCATGGCGATCGTCTCGACGCCGTCGATGGCGTGCAGCCGCTCGATGAGCGACAGGCACCCCCGCCGG
>SFFC01000059.1 GCA_004556985.1 Clostridiales bacterium
ATGAAGGAGGGCTGCTGAGATGAATCAGAAGCATGTGGATCTGCTCGTCATCGGCGCAGGCCCTGCCGGCCTCGCCGCCGCCATCGCCGCCCGGGAGGACGGCATCGAGAGCCTGCTCGTGCTCGAGCGCGAGCATAACCCCGGCGGCATCCTCCGCCAGTGCATCCATAACGGCTTCGGCCTGCATCGCTTCAAAGAGGAGCTGACCGGCCCCGAGTACGCGCAGCGCGACATCGATCGCGCCTGCGAGCTGGGCATCGACATCCAGACCGACACCACCGTCCTCTCCGTGGACGGACAGACGCATACCGTCACCTGTGTCTCCCGCGCTCATGGCGTCGAGGTCATCGTCGCCAAGGCGATCGTCCTGGCGATGGGCTGCCGCGAGCGTCCGCGCGGCGCGCTGGGCACGCCCGGCACCCGCTGCGCCGGCATCTACTCCGCCGGTACCGCGCAGAAGTTCGTCAACCTGGAGGGCTATATGCCCGGCAAGCGCGTCGTCATCCTCGGCTCCGGCGATATCGGCCTGATCATGGCCCGCCGCATGACGCTCCAGGGCGCGAAGGTGCTCGCCTGCGTCGAGCTGATGCCCTTCTCCTCCGGCCTCAACCGCAACATCGTCCAGTGCCTCAACGACTTCGATATCCCGCTCTACCTCAGCCATACCGTCGTGGATATCAAGGGCCGCGAACGCCTGACCGGCGTGACCGTCGCCCGGGTCGATGAAAACCGCCGGCCGATCCCCGGCAGCGAGATCGAGTTCGACTGCGACACGCTGCTCCTCTCCGTCGGCCTGATCCCGGAAAACGAGCTCTCCGAGGGCGCGGGCGTGAAGCTCAGCCCGCTGACCTCCGGCGCGGAGGTCGACGACGTCCTGCAGACCAGCATCCCGGGCATCTTCGCCTGCGGCAACGTGCTGCATGTGCATGACCTGGTCGACCACGTCTCCAATGAGTCCTTCCGCGCGGGCCATGCGGCCGCCGCCTATGTCCGCGATCAGCTCGCCGGCGGCGAGACGATCCCCGTCTGCGACGGCGACGGCGTGCGCGGCACCGTGCCCCAGCGCATCCGCAGGGGCGCCGCGCAGGAGGTCGACCTCATGTTCCGCCCCTCCGGCGTGTTCCGCAGCGCATCCTGCGTCGTCACCTGCGGCGATCGCGAGATCGCCCGCAAGAAGGCGCCGATCTTCACGCCCGGCGAAATGGCCGTCGTGAAGCTCAGGCCCGAGACCGTCGCCTCGCTTGACGCGCCCGTGACCGTGACCATCGAAAGGAGCTGACCTCTGTGGAAATCACATGCATCAACTGCCCCGTGGGCTGCCGCCTGAGCGTCATCCTGGAGGATGGCCGGGTCGCCTCCGTCACCGGCAACACCTGCAAGCGCGGCGAAACCTATGCCCGCCAGGAGTGCGTCGATCCCCAGCGTATGGTGACCGCCGTCATCCCCGTCGACGGCAGCGACATGCCCCTCTCCGTCAAGACCCGCACGCCCATCCCCAAGAAGCTGATCCGCGCCTGCATGGCCGAGCTCGCCGCCGTCCGCCTGAGTGCGCCCGTCGCCGCCGGCAGCGTCGTGCTTCCTGATGTCTGCGGCACGGGCGTCGATGTCATCGCCACCAAGTCCGTCGGCGCTTGAGTCCGCGCCGCGCTTCCCCCCATCCTCCGGGAAAGGAGATTGTGCCAACCATGAATCATTGGGAAATCCTGCTCCGCCTGATCGTCGCCATCATCGTCGGCTGTATCATCGGCGTCGAGCGCGAACGCAAAAACCGCCCCGCCGGCATGCGCACGCATGTGCTCGTCTGCGTGGGCGCCGCCACGATTGCCATCCTCGAGACCCTGCTCCTGCAGGATACGCTGAGCCTGAATGTCGGCACCGAGCATAGCGGCGTCGCCGTGAGCGTCGGCCGAATCAGCGCCCAGGTCGTCAGCGGCGTCGGCTTCCTCGGCGCCGGCACGATCTTCGTCTCCCAGAAGAAGATCGCCGGCCTGACGACCGCCGCCTCCCTGTGGAACGCGGCCTGCCTCGGCCTCGCCGCGGGCATGGGCTACCATTTTCTCGCCCTCGCCGGCTGCGGCGTCGTCATCGTGACGCTGACCTTCATGCAGCGCGTCGTGCACGTCAACGCCGTCAAGAACGTCGAGGTCAAGTTCGTCCATCGCAAGGAGACGCTCGATTTCATCAACGCCTACTTCGAGGAGGCGGACATCAAGGTGCTTGACGTCAACTTCCACGTGGAGAACAACGAGAGCTACAACCTGTATACCAATCTCTACACGCTGCATCTGCCCAACAAGACCTCCTACACGGATATCGTCAACCACCTCTCCGAATTCGCCAATATCCAGAGCGTGCGCACGAGAAACGTGTAATCCCCTGCCAGAGATGAAGCAAAGGAGTGCTGCGCAATGACTCCGACCCCCGAACAGATCCGCCAAAAGCTCGCCGCCGTCAAATGCTTTCTGCTCGACATGGACGGCACCTTCTACCTCGGCGACAGGCTGATCGACGGCTCGCTCGACTTCCTCGCCGCCCTCGAGCGCACGGGCCGCACGGCGCGCTTTCTGACGAACAACTCGAGCAAGTCCGCCGCCGTCTACGAGCGAAAGCTCGCGCGCATGGGCGTTGACGCGCGCTATCGCGACGTCATCACCTCCGGCCACGCCGCGGCGCACTACTGCCTTGAGCATTTTCCCGGCAAGCGCTGCTATCTGCTGGGCAATCCGATGCTGCGCGAGGAGCTGCTCTCCATGGGCATGACGCTGACCGAGGAGGACGCGGATTATGTCCTCGTCGCGTTCGACACGACGCTCGACTACGCCAAGATGTGCCGCGTCTGCGACTACATTCGCGCGGGCAAGCCCTATATCGCGACCCATCCGGACTTCAACTGCCCGACGGAGACCGGCTTCATCCCCGACATGGGCGCGATCATGGCCTTCATCGAGGCGAGCACGGGCCGCAAGGCGGATGTCATCCTCGGCAAGCCGCACAGGGGCATCGTCGAGGAGGCGCTTCGCCGCACGGGCTTTGCCTTAGGCGAGATGGCGATGGTCGGCGATAGGCTGTATACCGACGTCGCCACGGGCGTCAACCACGGCATGACCGGCATCCTCGTCCTCTCCGGCGAAGCCACGATGGATGACGTCGCCGTCTCCGGGGTCAAGCCCGACCTGATCTTCGGCCGCCTCAGCGATATGATCGAATATCTGTAAGCGCAGTTGCATGCTGAGTTTCTTTTGGCCGCACGAAGCGAAGAAGGGAGTCTGGGGGATTTCATCCCCCATGCTCCCTTCTTTTGTGTATTGTCCTTCTCTATCCAAGAATGTTCTCAAATCTCCCCTTGCGCCTCTTCCGTCTCCGTCGCCTCCAGCCCAAGCGCCTTCCAGGCCGCCTCGATCTGCGCAATCGTCTCAGGATCGGCCACCTGCGTCGCCTGCAATCCGTTTGCCTTCTGGAATTTGGCGACTGCGCTGCCCGTCATCGAGCCGAATTGCCCGGAGCGAATGCTGCCCGAGTAGTAGCCCAGGTCGCGCAGCATCTCCTGCAGGCGGATGACTTCCTCGCAGGGCTCCATGTCCTGGTAGAGCGTCCCCTCCCAATAGAATCGCTCGCCGACCTTCTCCCCGCACATCGTGCAGACGCGCTCCCGGCTGCCCTTGCTCTGCCCGCTCGGCTCCTTGAGCACCGTCCATTCCGTGTAGACGTGCTCGAGCTTGTCCACGCGCTCCGTCTGCGTTTTGCCGCAGCGCAGGCAGGCCTCCTCGTAGCTCCCGTATTCCTGACAGGTCGCCGCCTTCGCGACGCCGGTCTTCTTCCAGTCGTGCCCGAGCGGTTCAATCCTGACGCTCGTCTTCGTGCCGCAGATCTCGCAGGTGAACTGCCCCTTGCCCTCCTGCAGGCAGGTTGCCTCTCTGAGCACCTCTTCCTCGCCGAACTGGTGAGGCAGCTCCTCGATCGCCCTGCGCATCAGCGCGCCGCAGACCGTGCAGTGCGCCTCCTCGCGGCCCTTCTTCGTGCAGGTCGGCTCCAGCACGACAACCCATTCGTCCGCCGTGTGCGGCAGCTTGCTGAGCTCCCGCTTCTCCCAGTGGTCGCAGCCCGTGCAGTAGCGGAACTGCAGGCCCGTCTGCGTGCAGGTCGCGCTCCTCTTCGTCTTCCAGGATCCAAAGGTGTGTACGGTGTGCTCCGCGCCCGCCGTTTCAAACGGCAGCAGCAGCGCGCCAAGCAGCAGAAGCAGCGCCCATCCCGTCCTTCTCATCATCTTCACTCTCCCAGACTTCTGCGCACGTCCGGAGGGCTAGTCCCTCCGCGGCGGTCATTTTGTTATGTATACTTTCCCCAAGGCCTCAGCCTCGAGCACAGAACAACGGAATTTATATTCCTTCGTCGGAGATGTCGCCGGCAGCATGCCGGTTTGCTTTTCTTGAGTATAGCATATTTTGTTTTTTTCCTCAATACGGCATTCCGCATTTATCCCCTCGAGCGGCCTGATCCGCTCAGGCGGCTGCGCCGCGCTTTCCCGCCATGCAAAAAAGCCGCCGCAGAGCTTCGCTCTGCGGCAGCCTTTTCTTTCGGGGATATGAGGATTACTTGACCTCGACGGTCGCGCCGGCGTCGACCAGCTTCTTCTTCATGGCCTCGGCCTCTTCCTTGGTCGCGCCCTCCTTCAGGGTCTTCGGAGCGCCCTCGACGATGTCCTTGGCTTCCTTCAGGCCCAGGCCCGGGACAACCTCGCGGACAGCCTTGATGATGGCGACCTTCTTCGCAGCGTCAAAGCCGGTGAGCACGACGTCGAACTCGGTCTTCTCCTCAGCGGCAGCGGCGGCCGGGGCAGCGGCGCCGGCGGCGGCAACGGGGGCAGCGGCGGTCACGCCGAACTTCTCCTCAAGGGCCTTCACAAGCTCGGAGCACTGGATCAGCGTCAGGCTCTCGATAGCGGAAACGATCTCATTGATTTCCATGGTATTTACCTCCATATTGATTTTTTGTTGATGTGTCGCCGTCTGTGCGGCGTGTTTTGCGGGCGGTTTACTCGGCAGCAGCTTCGTTCTGCTTGTCCACGATCGCCTTGATGACGTAGGCGAGCGCGGTCGCCTGAGAATTCAGGCAGCCCATGATCTTGGCGATGAGCTGATCGCGCGGCAGGATGTCGGCCAGGGCCTTGACCTCTTCCACGCTCTGCACAGCACCGTCCATGATGCCGGCCTTAATGGTCAGCGGGGACGCCTTCTTGTCCTTCTCGGCCGCCGCGATGAACTCCTTGATGAGCTTGGGCGCGGAGACCGGATCGTTGTTGCTGAAAACGAAGGCGTTCGGGCCCTCGAGCACCTTGTCGTCGAGCTTGATGCCCTTGTTCTCCAGGGCGCGCTTGAAGAGCGTGTTCTTGAGCACGCAGTAATCGACGCCGGCGGCACGGCACTTCGCGCGCAGCGCGGTGATGGCCTCCACGGTGAGCGCCTTGTACTCGACGATCACAATGGACTCCGCCTTCTCGATCTTCTCCTCGATTTCGGAAACAACGACTTTCTTTGCTTCAATATTCTTGGACATGGTCATTTTCCTCCTTCCCGAAAGGTTCCGGAAAAGAAAAGCCCCTGCGCTGGGCGCAAGGGCAGAAAACCGTATTCACGGATGATCGCACGCTCGCGCCTCGGCTGGCGGAAACCTTTATGACGCGAAGCCGCATCACCAGCTGTCTTAGGCACAGAACTTTTCAATTCACATCGGCTATTGTATCATGAAAACCAAGCCCTGTCAACGCTTTTTTGTGATTTTCCGCGCGGATTCCACGGGGGGGATGCAAAGAACCTGCCCCCCCTGAGGGAGGCAGGCCCGTATGCTCGCTGATTACAGGATCAGTAGTTCTCCGCGCGAACCTCGAAGTAGCTCTGCGGATGCAGGCAGATCGGGCAGACGGCCGGAGCCTTCTTGCCCATCACGAGATGGCCGCAGTTGCGGCACTCCCACATCGCCATTTCGCCCTTCTCAAAGACCTTCTGCATCTCGACATTGGAAAGCAGCGCGCGATAGCGCTCCTCGTGCGCCTTCTCGATGAGCGCGACGCCGCGGAACTTGGCGGCCAGCGCCGTGAAGCCCTCTTCCTCGGCCTCCTTGGCGAAGGTCGCGTACATGTCGGTCCATTCGTAGTTTTCGCCCGCGGCCGCGGCCTCGAGGTTGGCGGCGGTGTCGCCGAGCAGGCCGAGCTCCTTGAACCACATCTTCGCGTGTTCCTTCTCGTTCTCGGCGGTCTTGAGGAAGATCGCCGCGATCTGCTCATAGCCCTCCTTCTTGGCGACGGAGGCGAAGTAGGTGTATTTGTTGCGCGCCTCAGACTCGCCCGCAAACGCGGTCATGAGGTTTTTTTCCGTCTTGCTGCCCTTGAGCTCCATGAGGTTTCTCTCCTTTTCGTGTCGAATTTGTCTTGTTCTTCCGGGTCGATCCGGCCGCGCTCAGGCGGCCCTGCCTGAGGGCATTATACCATATTCCGCCCCAAAATGAAAATGTTTCTCATCCATTCTCATCCGGTTTTTTCCACCCGGTCAAGGCCTCAGGCCAGCTTGCGGCCCATCATGACGCCCATCGCGGAGGCCATCATGAGGCCGCGCGTCCAGCCGGAGGAATCGCCCAGGCAGTACAGCCCGCGCACGTTCGTGCTCAGCTCCTCGTCCATCTTGACGCGGTTGGAGTAGAACTTGAGCTCCGGCGAATACAGCAGCGTCTCGGTCGAGGCGAAGCCCGGCACGACGACGTCGACCGCCTGAATGAAGTTGATGATGTTGATCATCGCGCGGTACGGCATCGCGGCGGTGATGTCGCCGGCGACGGCGTCGGGCAGCGTCGGGCGCACGTTCGACTGCGCGAGCTCCTTTTGCCAGGTGCGCTTGCCGTCGAGGATGTCGCCGAAGCGCTGCACGAGGATGTGCCCGTTGGCGAGCATGTTCGTCAGCTCGCCGACCTTCTGCGCGTAGGCGATCGGCTGGTTGAAGGGCACGGAGAAGTTATGGCTGCACAGCACGGAGACGTTCGTATTGTTGCTCTTGAGATCCTTGTAGGAGTGACCGTTGACGACGGCGAGGTCGTTGTCGTAGTTCTCCTGGCTGACGAAGCCGCCGGGGTTCTGGCAGAAGGTGCGCACCTTGTTCTTGAAGGGCTTCGGGTAGCCGATCAGCTTGCTCTCGTAGAGCACGCGGTTGACCTCGTCCATGACCTCGTTGCGGCATTCGACGCGCACGCCGATGTCGACCGTGCCGGGCTGATGGGCGATGCCGTGCTCGGCGCAGAGGCGCTCGAGCCAGTCCGCGCCGCGGCGGCCCGTCGCCACGACGGTGTGCTCCGCGCGGATCTCCTGCGTCTCCTGTCCGCGGCGCAGCGAGACGCCCAGGCAGGTCTCCCCGTCCATGATCAGCTCCTCGCATTCCCAGCCGAAGATCAGCTCGACGTCGTGCTCGCGCAGGTAGTTTTCCAGCGCCAGATAGAGCGTCTGCGCCTTCTCCGTGCCCAGGTGGCGGATCGGGCAGTCGACGAGCTTGAGGCCCGCCTGAATCGCGCGCTTGCGAATCTCGCGCACCTCGTCCGGGTTGCCCACGCCCTCCACGCGGTTGTCCGCGCCGAATTCGAGGTAGATTTTGTCCGTGTAGTCGATCAGCGCCTGCGCCTTGTCCGGGCCGATGAGCGTCGGGAAGTCGCCGCCGACCTCACAGGACAGGGACAGCTTGCCGTCCGAAAACGCGCCCGCGCCGGAGAAGCCGGTCGTGATGTGGCAGTAGGGGCGGCAGTTGACGCATTTGTTCGTCACCGATTTCGGGCAGCGCCGCTTCTCGATCGGCTGGCCCTTCTCGACGATGGCGATGGATTTTTTGCTGCCCTTGCGAATCATTTCGATGGCGGTGAAGATGCCCGCAGGCCCCGCGCCGACGATGACAACGTCTTTTTTCATGATGATCTCTCCTGTCTTTCTGCAATTTGATATAGCCAAGCGGCTCCGGCCACCGTGGCCCAACTGCCGCTCATATCCGTTTATTGAGCCGCCCTCATTCCGGCACGCGCTCGATGATGGCGCTCGAGCGCCCGCTCACGCGCGAGGTACCCACGGCGAGCAGACCGCCGTCCGCCGCCGGCAGCAGGAAGACGCCCTCCGGCCGCAGCTCGATGGGCAGCACGGCCCATCTGTCGCCCTCGAGCGACGCGGCGATGCGGACCCCGCTGGTCGTCACGTCGCCGCGAATCCCCAGCAGCATGGTCTCCTGCGCGCCCTGCGCGGGCAGCACGGCGCAGACGCCGCCCAGGTTTTCAACCGTGTGGATCGTGCGCAGCACGCCGCTCGCACTCAGCTGCGCGATAACCGCCTCGCAGCGCAGCCCGTCCGGCGAGCGCTGCAAAAACGCCTCGTCCCCGTCGGAGACCGCCTCCACGCCGGAGAGGTAGCGTCCGCCGAGCAGGAAGCCGCCGTCCTCCGTCTGCGCGGCGCAGAGCCATTCGAGCCTGTCCGCCGCCGTGTGGATCGGGATGCGCGTCTGCCAGCGCGCCGCGCCGTCCCCGTAAAGCCGCGTGACCAGCGAGCCGCCGTCCGTCTCCGCCCAGCAGAGCGCGCCGTCCGCAAGCGCCAGCCTGCCCTCCTGCGCCGCCCCCGGGCCGCTGTCCGTCTCCGCCTCCTGACCGGCCTCATCGACAAAAACCGTCCGCTCGCCGCCGCCCGTCTCCCGCAGCCGCAGCGCGACGCCGCCGCCCTGCGCCTGTGCGGCGAGCACCTCGCTCACCGGTCGCGCGTAGAGCGCCCCGTCGTATTCGTCCGCCGTCATCGGTGCATAGCGCTCCACGCCGAGCAGCGTCGTGTCGCCAACCGCGCCGGCAAATTCGTTTTCAAGCAGCACGACGCCCTCGCCCATGCGCTCCATCGCGCTGGCCGCAGTCATCGCCTCCACGCCAACGGCCTGCTGCCCGAGCAGATGCCCGTCCTCGTCAAAGAAGAGTACGTCGTCGCTGTCCAGTGCGGCAAAGCCCTCCGCCGTCTCCGCGAGCGCCATCGCGTTGTCATCGAGGTCGATCGTGTAGATGATCTCGCCCGTGCAGCCCACGCGGAAGAGCATGCCGAAGGCATCCGCGCGCTGGGCCGAAAAGAGCACCGAGCCGTCGTCAAAGGAGATCGCGTCCAGCGCCGTGGTCAGCTTGCCCTCCTCCAGCGGCACCGGGGTGACGGCCAGCCCCTGCGCATCGCCCGGGCGCAGCCAGTATATCGAGGCCTCGCCCGCCTCCGACGTCGTGATCTCCGCCAGCAACCCCCTGCCGCCGCGCACGAGCACGCGCACCATGTCGCGCGGCTCCGGGTAAGCCGCTCCGGGGAAGACCTCGCCCCGCTCACTGATCGCGGGCAGGCACCAGGTGCCGTCCCCGTGACCCACGATCACCGCCAGCATCGCCTCCCCGTCCTCGTTTTCGTAGGGGATCGCGCTCATCGCGCATGCCTTGTCCGTGTGCGCGCAGAGGGCCCCGGCCTGCGGCACGGTCACGCGCGCCGTCACCCGGCCCCGCTCGCTGATGCGCAGCCACTCCTGGCCTGTCGTCTCGCCCCGGAGCACGGCGGAAAACGTCCCGTCCGTGTGCGCGTAGGGCGATCTCATCTCGTCGCGCCCGGCGTGCGCCGTGCAGACGCTCCAGAGCAGCCGCCCGTCCGCATCGATGCACGCGCCCCAGCCGGCCTTGCCCGTCCGCTCGCGGAAGGAGAGGCTCCCGTCCGCGGAGGTCGTGTAACCGACGGCGAAAAGCCCGCCCTCGCAGGCCGCCGCCTCAAAGAGCCTGTCGGTGCCGCTGCCGCCGAAGCTGATTTCGCCCTCGAGCGCCATTGCCCGGAGCGGACAGAGCAGCGTCAGCGCCAGCGCGCACGCGCATAGCCCCTTTCGCATCTCACTCTCTTCCCTTCACCATGGTCAGCGCAATCCGCTTCTTCTTTTCGTCGACGCTGACGACCCATACTGTGACCACGTCGCCGACGCTGACCACCTCGCCCGGATGCCGGATGAAACGGTCAGCCATGCGCGAAATGTGGACGAGGCCGTCCTGGTGCACGCCGATGTCGACGAACGCGCCGAAGTCGATCACGTTGCGGACGGTACCCGTCAGCTCCATGCCGGGCTTCAGGTCGCTGATCTCCAGCACGTCCGTGCGCAGCACGGGCGCTGGCAGATCCTCGCGCGGGTCGCGCCCGGGCTTTTGCAGCTCTGCCGCGATGTCCCGCAGCGTCATTTCGCCGATGCCCAGCTCTGCGGCCAGCTTTCCCGCGCCCTCCTGCTCCACGCGCGCGCAGATGCCGGGAATGCCGCCGCTTTGAAGCGCCTTCGCGTCGTAGCCCAGGCGCGCCAACAGCGCCTTCGCCGCCGGATAGCTCTCCGGATGCACGGCCGTCGCGTCGAGCGGATTGCTCCCGTGCACGCGCAGAAAGCCTGCGCATTGCTCAAACGCCTTCGGCCCCAGCTTGGGCACCTTTTTGAGCTGCGCGCGCGACGCGATGCCGTTCTCGTCGCGATAGGCGACGATGTTGCCCGCCAGCGCCTCGCCGATGCCCGCGACGTGCGTCAGCAGCTGCGCGGAGGCCGTCTCCACGTCGACGCCGACGCTGGAGACGCAGCTCTCCACGACGCCGGAAAGCGTGCTCTCCAGCTCCGCCTGCTTGAGGTCGTGCTGATACTGCCCCACGCCGATCGCCTTGGGATCGATCTTCACCAGCTCGGCGAGCGGATCCTGCATTCTGCGCGCGATCGAGACGGCGCTGCGCAGGGAGACGTCGTATTCCGGGAATTCCTTCGCCGCGAGCTTGGAGGCGGAGTAGACGCTCGCGCCCGCCTCGCTGACGATCATGTACTGCACGCCCGGCGTTTCGCGAATCAGCTCCGCGATGAATTGCTCGCTCTCGCGGGAGGCCGTGCCGTTGCCGATGGCGATGGCCGTCACGCCGTGGCGGCGGATCATCGAGAGAATCTGCGCCTTGGCGCGCGATTTCTGCGCCTCGTGCGCCGGCAGCGTGAAGTAGCCCACGCCGGTCTCCAGCACCCTGCCGCTCTCGTCGACGACGGCGAGTTTGCAGCCCGTGCGAAAGCCCGGATCGACGCCCAGCGTCACGCGTCCCCGAATCGGCGGCTGCATCAGCAGCTGATGCAGGTTGTCGCCGAACACGCGGATGGCGCCCTCGTTGGCGCGGTCGGTCAGCTCGTTTCGGATCTCGCGCTCCAGCGATGGCCCGATCAGGCGGCTCCAGGCGTCCGCCGCCGCGTCGCGCACGGCGGCGCAGCAGGGGCTGCCCGGCCGGATGACCGCGCGGCAGATCGTCTGGTTCGCCAGCGCGTCGTCGATCTCGATGCTGACCTTCAGCCATTCCTCCCGTTCGCCGCGGTTGATCGCCAGCACGCGGTGGCCCGCCGCCCGCAGCACGGGCTCCCTGTAATCATAGTAGGGCGCGTAGACGCTGTCGCCCTCCTTCGCCGCCGTGCTGCGCAGCACGCCGCTGCGCCGGATGAGCGCGCGCAGATTGGCGCGGATCGCCGCGTCGTCGCTGATCTGCTCGGCGATGATGTCCTTGGCCAACGCGAGCGCCGTCTGCGCGTCCGAGATGCCCTTTTCTTCGTCGATATAGGCTGCGGCCAGCGCAAGCGGCTCCTCGCCGCGTCGCTGCGCGAAGATCGCCTGCGCGAGCGGCTCGACGCCCTTCTCCCGCGCGATCATCGCGCGCGTGCGGCGCTTGGGCTTATAAGGCCGGTAGAGATCCTCCAACTCCGCCAGCGTCGCGGCGCCGGAGAGCTTCTCTTTCAGTGCGTCGTCGAGCCTGCCCTGCTCCTCGATGGCCGCCTCAATCTGCATGCGCCGCTTGTCGAGCCCGCGCAGGTAGGTCAGCCGTTCGCTGAATTCGCGCAGCTTCTGGTCGTCCATGGCGTTCGTGCGCTCCTTGCGGTAGCGCGCGATGAACGGGATTGTGCAGCCCTCGTCGATCATCCCGACGATATTTTTCGCGATGGCCGGGGAGACGGCAAATTCCTGCGCGAGCAGGGCGCTGAAGTCAGTCATGCGTTTCCTTTCCTTGTCTGGCTCGTTTTACAGTTCAATGACCTCGAGGTCATCGGGGACATGGAGATCGCCGCCGTAGCTTTGCCGCGCCTCCGCGCTGTAAAGCGCCTTGCGCTGCGCGTAGTTCCTGTCCTCCGTATGCCAGAGGACGAGGTGCGGCACGCCGAGCGCATTGGCCAGCTTTGCCGCATCTGCGACGGTGCTGTGGTGCTTCTCATAGGGCTTGAAGATGTCCGCCTGCTCAAGCAGGCAGAACGCCTCGCAGAGCAGCCAGTCCGTCCCCTCGACAGTCCCCCGGCAGTCCGGGTTGAAGGGCTCGTCGCCCAGGCAGGTCAGCTTCTTGCCGCTGTGCAGCCTCGTCGTAAAGCCGAACTGCAGCAGCTTGGTCGAATGGATGTCAAAGAACGTCACGTCGTAGCCGCACAGCCGCGCCGTCGTGCCATCCTCGATGTCGTGATAGAAAACGCGCTCGCCGATGAGCCTGAGGAACTTCTTCTGCAGCATCAGCTCGCCGATCATCTCGAGCCCCTTGCGGACGGTCTTGTGGCAGTAGACGTGCAGCTCGCCCTCGTATTTGCCCGCGCGCATCATCGTCATGATCTTGCGCAGCACCCAAACGGCCCCGTTCAGGTGATCGGGATGGGCATGCGTGATGAAGAAGTCGTGGACGCGCTCAAACCCGAGCCCCGCATCCTCCATCTGCCGCAGGATTCCGTTTCCGCCGCCCGCGTCGACGAGCAGCAGGCCCTCTTCGTTCTCCAGCGCAAAGCAGGTGTTGTAGCAGCGGGTCGCCAGCGCGTAGCCGGTGCCCAGCACGTGAAGCCTTTCCAATCCTACCCCTCCGTTCTCCGATTCGCATACAAATCTATTATACGCCACCCGCGCCCTTTGGGCAAGAGGGCAGGCATAGACCTGGCCCTTCTGCGCGTAAAAAACCGGGAGACGGTTTCCCGCCTCCCGGCTGCGTCCGGTTTGGTTGTCGCTTGGTTTACTGGATGTCGATGAAGTGGCTCTCGTCCACCTTCGGCTGCTCGACCTTCTTGGGGATGCTCAGCTTGAGCACGCCGTCCTCGTAGGCCGCGCTGACACTTTCGCGCTTGACGTGGTCGCCGACGTAGAAGGTGCGCTGGCAGGTGCCCGCAAAGCGCTCGCTGCGAATGACGCGGCCGCTTGCGTCGTTCTGGCTGTTGTCGGCGTGGCGCTCGGCCTTGATGGTCAGGTAGCCGTCCTTCAGCTCGGCCTTGATGTCCTCCTTGCGGAAGCCTGCCAGCTCCATATCGAGCTCGTAGTGGTCGCCATACTCCTTGATGTCGCAGCTCATCAGGCCATTGGTCTGGCGCGCGGTGGTCGTCGGGAACATATCGTCGAACATATCGGAAAACACATTGGAAAGCAGCATAGGTCATACCTCCATTCATTGGTTGCCTTTATTCTGAACGGTTGGCGGAGGCTCCATGCATCGGGGCTTCGTTCCGTTTACGCGTATTTGTTTATTTTGATCAAAGTTGGTCAAAGTCTATTGTGCAGATTTTGCTCCTATCTTTCCCGCTTCCGCGCACCTCTTCCTCCGGATGGATTGACAAAATCCCCTCCCGCCTCTATACTTGCCCTGAACGGATTTTGGGCAGCGGCGGGCAGGCACTTTTTTCCGCTGCGGTACAGCGAAAGGAACGGGAGAAGCATGGCAATCCGCATCGCGCAGGAGCGGCTGACCGCTCAGGAATACATCGCCTTTCTGGCGACCACCGATCTGGGGAACGGCGCGGGAGGCGGACGGCACGCTCGTGGGCGTCTGCTTCGGCCTGACGGACTTCGCCTATTGGCTGATGATCACGGATTTGGGCGTCGCGCGCCGCTGCACGGGCCAGGGCATCGGGCGGCGGCTCATGCAGGAGGCGCTGCGCGCGGCAGGCGGCGAGCAGGATATCGCGGTGTATCTGGTAGCGAATACAAAGGCGGTTCCCTTTTATGAGAAGCTCGGTATGGAGAAGGCGGAGGACGTTATGCAGTACAATCACGTCGAATGGACGAAATTCGAGGTGACGGAGGGTTTTCCGCTGTGACGCGATTCGATTTCAAGTAAGGACGCTTACATCTGCGCAGTCCGCAAAGCGGCCTATGATTGAGACGGGTTTGCTCCGCAAAGCATGAATTCATACCGATCCAACTCCGAATGCCTTTTCCCCCTCGCGAGGACAAGCATTCTGAATACAATCAAAGGAGCCCGGGGGATCGCCCCCCAGGCTCCGTTTTTCGCTTTGTTCTCCGCTGATTCCCATGCCATTCTCAAATCAATCTGAGCTTTCCTTATGCGCCCTGTCAGGTAACGCTTCGCTCCCCGACTGCTTTGCCGGAATGGCTTCGCCATAAAGGAAACCGATGGGCTGCCGCCCAAACCTGCCGGGGGGGATAACAGTATCAGAGCGTCTCCCCGCGCTCGATCGCGGCGATCTGGTCGATGCGGCGCTGATGCCGTCCGCCCTCGAACTCCGTCGTCAGGAAGATCTCGGCGATCATCTGACCGAGCTCGCCGCCGACCACGCGCGAGCCCATCGCGAGCATGTTCGCGTCGTTGTGCTTGCGCGTCATCTTCGCGGAGTAGCAGTCCGAGCAGGCGGCGCAGCGGATGCCCTTCACCTTGTTGGCGGCGATGGAAATGCCGATGCCCGTGCCGCAGCAGAGGATGCCGCGGTCGCATTCGCCGCTGGCGACGGCCTGCGCCGCGCGCTGGGCGAAGACGGCATAGTCACAGCTGTCCTCCGTGTAGGTGCCGTAGTCGTGGTACGGCAGGTTCATGCGCTCGAGCAGCGCGATGATCTCGCGCTTGAGCGGCAGACCCGCGTGATCCGATCCAAGAGCTATCATGTCTTTTTCTCCCTTTTTATACTGTTTTACGCCTAAACCGGCATCATGCCGGTTCAGTCGACAAAGTCCTCCGGCCGCAGCGGCTCGCGCCGCCCGTCTCCCGTCTCCTCCTGCGCGAGCTGCTCCGCCGTGTGGTCGGTGAAGACGAGCTTGTGCAGGTCCTCCCGGCGCACGACCGTGTTCGTGCCCATGCAGGCCCTGCATCGGTAGAGGCATTCCGGGCAGACGCAGCCCAGATCGAGGCTTTCCGATTGAATCATGTACGTTCCGCACTGCGGACATCCGCATCTCATGGTGTTCCCTCCCGTGCCGCTTTCATGCGGCCCATGCCTCCGGTCAGATCAGGCGCCTGTGCGTGAACGCGCGCCGTCCCTGCGCGAAGTCCGCGACGATGTCGCCGTGGCCGCGCAGGATGTACTTGTAGGTGCAAAGCCCCTCCAGGCCCATCGGGCCGCGCGCGTGGATCTTTCCGGTCGAAATGCCGACCTCTGCGCCAAAGCCGTAGCGGTAGCCGTCGGCAAAGCGCGAGGAGCAGTTCTGGTAGACGCCCGCCGAGTCGACGAGCGCAAAGAACGTCGCCGCCGCCGCGTCGTCGTCCGTCAGGATGACGTCCGTGTGGTGGGAGCCGTAGCGGTTGATGTGCGCGATGGCCTCCGCGAGCGAATCGACCGTGCGGATGCTGAGCACATTTTCCAGGTATTCCGCCCTCCAATCCGCCTCGCTGGCCACCTCGCAGCGGTCTTCGCCGATCGCCGCGCGCGCCCTCTCGTCCGCGCGCAGGGTCACGCCCGCGTCAAGCAGCGCCTGCGCGACGACCGGCAGCGCCCGGCACAGCTCCGCGCTGTGTACAAGCAGCGTTTCCGCAGCGTTGCAGGCCGCGGGATACTGTGTCTTCGCGTCGACGGCGACCCGCGCCGCCATCTGCGCGTCGCAGCCCTC
>SFFC01000060.1 GCA_004556985.1 Clostridiales bacterium
CCGGCAATGACGCCGTCGATGATGTACTTCTGGCAGACCAGGTACATGACGATGATCGGCAGTACCGTGATCATGATGCAGGCCATCATCGGGGCCATCTCCACGCGGCCATAGCTGCCGCGGAAATACTGGATCGCCATGGGGATGGTGCGGTATTTCTTGATATCCAGCACCAGCGTCGGGAGCAGATAGTCGTTCCAGACCCACATGGTTTCCAGAATCGCGGTGGAGATCATCGTCGGCTTGAGGATCGGGAAGACGACCTTGAAGAAGATCTGGAGCGGATTGCAGCCGTCGATCATGGCCGCCTCTTCAATAGCGACGGGGACGGACTTCATGAAGCCCGTGAACATGAACACCGCCAGACCCGCGCCGAAGCCGAGGTAGATGATGCAGATGTTGAAGGGGTTGTTGAGCCGGAGCGTATCGGCCGTTTTGGAGAGGGTGAACATCACCATCTGGAAGGGGACGACCATGGAGAACGCGCAGAGCAGATACATCAGCTTGGAAACCTTGCCGGTGACGCGGGTGATGTACCAGCCGCACATCGAGCAGCACAGCAGAATCAGGATGACGGAGGTGACGGTGATCACCAGCGAATAGCCGAACGAGCTCAGGAAGTCCATCTGCGTGATGCCGTAGACGTAATTGCTCAGGCCGACAAAGGTCTCCCGCGTCGGCAGCTCAAAGACCGCGGTCGTGGAGATCGCCAGCTCCGTCTTGAGGGAGTTGAGCAGGATGAGCAGAACCGGATAGATCCACACGATGCACAGCAGCGCGAGGAATACGGAGAGCGCGACATCGACAATGCGGCGCGCGCCGGAAACGGCGCCGTCATGATAGACACGGGTCTTTGTCATTACTGCTGCACCTCCTTGCGACGGGTGAAGTAGAGCTGAACGAGCGCAATCGCAATCACCAGCAGGAAGAAGACGACGGCCTTCGCCTGGCCGATGCCCTTCCACTGGGCGCCGCTGCGCGCATAGAACGTATCATAGATGTTCAGCGCGAGCATCTGGCTGGCCTTGGCCGGCTCGCCGGCGGTCAGCGAGAGGTTCTGGTCGAAGAGCTTGAAGGAGTTGGTCAGCGTCAGGAAGGAGCAGATGGTGATGGAGGGCATGACCATCGGCAGCTTGACCTTGATGAGCGCCTGGAAGCCCGTCGCGCCGTCGATGGAGGCGGCCTCGAGCAGGTCGCCCGGCACATTCTGCAGGCCGGCGATGTAGATGATCATCATGTAGCCGATCTGCTGCCAGCACATCAGGATGATCAGGCCCCAGAAGCCGTAGGTCGCATCCAGCGCGAGCAGCGGCTTGCCCAGGTTGGTCAGCAGGCCGTTGAGCAGGATCTGCCAGATATAGCCAAGGACGATGCCGCCGATCAGGTTCGGAAGGAAGAAGACCGTGCGGAAGATGTTGGTGCCCTTGAGGCCGCGCGTCAGCGCGAGCGCCAGGGCAAAGGCGATGACGTTGATGAGGATGGTCGAGACGATGGTGAACTTCGCCGTGAACCAGAAGGCGCTGACAAACGTCGGATCGGCGAAGACCTTGAAATAGTTGTCCAGGCCCACAAAGGTCGTCTTGCTGATGGTCGTAAACTTGTGGAAGGACAGATAAATGCCCCAGAGGAACGGCCAGATGAAGCCGATGATAAACGCGGCCAGCGTCGGGAGCAGAAACACGGGCCAATAGCGCTTGATTGCTTTTTCCATACAAACCTCCCGGTTAGCCGCCTGCAAAGGGACAGCGTTTTGTCCCTTTGCAGGCGGCCACATAACAAGAGGGAGGACGGGCAGCGGCCCGCCCTCCCTGTGGCGTTGCAGTTAGTGGCTCAGCGCATACTCGGTGGCCCAGCCATCGACGAAAGCGGAGACGACGGCATCCCAGTCGCCCGTGCCGGCCGCATAGGCGGTCATCGCGGAGCCGAGGCCGTTCTTCCACTCCTCAGACGGCATGGTGGTGAAGTTCCAGGTGACCGGAACCTTGCCGCTGGCCGTCAGCGCGGTATCGACCGCGACGAGCGGGTTGGAGGAGGCATACTCGCCGGTGAAGGTGTCGAACGGAACGACGAAGCCCATGTCCTGAGACATGCTCTTGCGGCCCTCGTCAGAGGTGATGACCCACTCGAGGAACGCGAGGGTGGCGTCGATGTCTTCCTGATCGGCCGTGCCGTTCACGCACCAGAAGTTCTCGGTGCCGGTGCACAGGCCCTGAGTCTCTTCGCCTTCACCGCCGATGAGGATCGGGAGCATGGTGATGTTTTCGGCGCCGAGGGAGGAGATATCGCCCCAGGCCCAGGTGCCGTTCTGATAGAAGACGGCCTTCTCGCCGACGAACTCAGCGACGGCGTCGTTGCCGGTCTTGGAGGCCAGCAGGGCCGGATCGCAGGTGGAATCGGTGATGTAGAGATCCCAGATCGCCTTGAAGTTGTCCAGATAGGTGCCCTTGATGGCGGCGGTGGAGGTGATGCCGTCGGCCTTGTACTCATAGTAGATGGGCATGTTGGCCAGATGGGTCTTGAAGCGCCAGTCGGAGGAGCCGTCCATGCCGGCGGAGGTGAAGGCGCCATCGACGCCCAGCTCGTCCTTGCGGGCCTGGATGTCATCCGCGACTTCCTTCAGCTTGGCGAAGGTGTTGATGTCCTCAGCCTTGTAGCCGGCCTTCTCCAGCAGCTTGGTGTTGGCGATGATGCCGTAGGTCTCGATGACGTAGGCAATGCCCTGCACCGCGTCGCCGTCCTTGAGGGCGAAGGCGTCGGAGGTCAGATGCTTGTAGATCTCGGAATCGGCGAGATCATAGCAGTAGTCGCTCCAGTTCGCCAGGCCGACCGGGCCGTTGACCTGGAACAGCGTCGGCGGATCGCTCTTTTCGATCTCGGACATGAGCGTCGTCTCATACTGGCCGGAGGCGGCGGTCACGACGGTGACGGGCACGCCGGTCTGCTCGGTGTAGAGCGCGGCGAGCTCCTGCCACTGGGCATCCTGCTCGGGCTTGAAGTTGAGGTAGTAGACAGAGCCCTCCGCGCAGGCAGAGGCGGCGAGCGTCAGGCACAGGCACAGCGCCAGCGCCAGGGTCAGGATTTTCTTCATAAAACAAATCCCCTTTCAAAAAATTCGCTCGGGGGCAGGGAAAACAAGCGCTTCCCCAAACCTGTGGGGAATATTATAAAAGAGCGTCAGGCATTTGTCAATGAGGTTGTGAAAGAAAGTCGATCGTTTAGCTAAATTTTACGAACAAAAAGAAGGAGAGGGTCGAAAAATGGGCGTTCTGCCGGACGGACGAGCGGCATAGCGCAAAGCGGAGGAGGCGCGTAGATGCAGATGCGATATTGAGAAAAAGAGGAATATATGCTATAATCAAAGATCAGAATTGAACTGCTCCGCTCACGCGCCGCGCGGCGGCACGGGCGGACAGGCAGAGGATGAAAGAAACAAGAGGAGCTGTTTATAACCATGAAACTCGGCGTCGTCGGTCTGCCCAACGTGGGCAAATCCACCCTGTTCAACGCGATCACCAAGGCGGGCGCGGAAGCGGCCAACTATCCTTTCTGCACGATTGAGCCCAACACGGGCGTCGTCGCCGTGCCGGACGAGCGGCTTGACAAGCTGGCGGCGATGTACAGCCCGAAGAAGAAGACGCCCGCCGTCATCGAATTCGTCGATATCGCGGGCCTGGTCAAGGGCGCCAGCCACGGCGAGGGGCTGGGCAACAAGTTCCTTTCCCATATCCGCGAATGCGAGGCGATCGTGCACGTCGTGCGCTGCTTTGAGGACGCGGACATCATCCGCCACGCGGACAGCCTGAACCCACAGCACGACATCGAGACGATCAATCTCGAGCTGATCGCCGCCGACCGGGAGACCGTTGCCAAGCGCGCCGAGCGCGCCGCCAAGATGCTCAAGAGCGGCGAAAAGAAATTCGCGGACGAGGCGGAGCTGGGCGAGAAGCTGCTTGAGCACCTGGACAACCTGCAGCCCGCGCGCACCTGCCCGATGACGGACAAGGAGCGGGAGATTGCGCGGGAATGGTTCCTGCTGACGACCAAGCCCGTGATCTACGCCTGCAACATCAAGGAGGACGACCTGGGCAGGGACGAGGACACGATTCCCGGCGTCACGGACGTCAAGGCCATCGCTGCCGAGGAAAACGCCAAGGTGCTCGTCATCTCTGCGAAGATCGAGGAGGATATCGCGCAGATGGAGGACGAGGAGAAGGCGATGTTCCTGGAGGAGCTGGGCATCGGCAAGAGCGGCCTGGACAGGCTGATCGCCGAATGCTACGACCTGCTGGGGCTGATCTCCTTCCTGACGGCGGGCGCGGATGAGTGCCGCGCATGGACGATCCGCAAGGGCACGAAGGCGCCGCAGGCCGCCGGCAAGATTCACAGCGACTTTGAGCGCGGCTTCATCCGCGCGGAGATCGTCTCCTTTGAGGAGCTGGAGAAGAACGGCTCCATGACCGCCTGCAAGGAGAAGGGCCTCGTGCGCAGCGAGGGCAAGGACTACGTCATGCAGGATGGCGACGTGACGCTGTTCCGCTTCAACGTCTGATCGGGCGGCACAGGAAGAAACTGACAGGGGCGCGACACCGGGAAGCCGGGCCGCGCCCTTTTCAAATGGAAGCGTATATGGTACAATACACGCAGAAAGACAGGGCGAGCCCCGGAAAGAGGACGACATGGACAGACGGTATGACGTGCTGCTGTGCGACGCGGACAACACGATCTTCGATTTTACCAAGGCGGAGGAAAACGCCTTTGCCATCGCCTGCGCGCACGCGGGAATCGACGGGGCGGAGCGGCTGCTGCCGGTCTACGCGGACATCAACAGCGCGATGTGGAAGCTGCTCGAGTTGGGCGGCATCACGCAGAGCGTGCTGCGCGTGCGCCGCTTTGAGCTCTTCCTGACGGCCATCGGGCGCACGGACATCGACGCGCGGGACATGGGCGACACGTTTGCCGACGCACTGGGGCAGCAGAGCGTGCCGCTGCCCGGCGCGGTCGAGGCGGTCGCGCGCTGGAGCCGCGTGCTGCCGGTCGTCATCGTGACCAACGGCATTTCGAAGGTGCAGCACGGGCGCATGGAGGGCAGCGAGGTGCGCCATTTCATCTCCGGCATGGTCATCAGCGAGGAGGTCGGCGCGGCGAAGCCCGATCCCAGAATGCTGGAGCTGGCGATGGAGAAGGCCGGCGTCACGGACAGGCGGCGCGCGCTCATGCTGGGCGATTCCCTCTCCAGCGACATCGCTGCGGCGGCGAACGCGGGTGTGGACGCCTGCTGGTTCAACCCCCGGGGCGCGAAGAACGCGAAGGGACTGCCCGTGCGCTATGAGATCCGCTCGCTTGACGAGGTGGATGCGATTCTGACGGGGGAGGCGGGCGCATGAAGAAGAAGCTGCTGCTGGCGGCCATGCTGACGGTCGCGCTGGCGACGCTTTCCGGCTGCTTTATCCAGCCCGACCCGACGCTCGACCCGCTGACCATCGACGAGGGGACGATGCCCTTTGGCACGGTGCAGTCCCTGCCCACGCCGACGCCGACGCCCGTGCCGGCCGCGACGCCGACGCCCACGCCGGACAGCTGGCAGCAGAGCGACCAGAGCACCTGGGAGGACTGGTCGCAGGGGCTGCTGCCCACGGCGACGCCGCTGCGCGCGGCGACGGCTGCGCCGGACGCGCAGAGCTGGGCCACCTCGACGGAGGATTACAACGCGGGCTATCCCGTGCTGCGCATGGGCTCGACGGGCAGCGACGTCAGCGATTTGCAGGCGCGGCTCTCGGAGCTGAGCTATTACACGGGGACGATCGACGGCAAATACGCCTATGAGACGCAGCAGGCCGTCATCGAATTCCAGACGAGAAACGGCCTGACGGCGGACGGCATCGCGGGCCGGGAGACGCAGGATTTGCTCTACTCCGGCTCGGCGCAGCCCAAGGTGGTCAGCGCGGGCGCGGCGCAGACGCAATACCTGCTGCTCAAGGAAGGTTCCTCGGGGTTGGAGGTGCGCAAGCTGCAGGGCCGTCTGGCGGAGCTGGGCTACTACGCGGGCGGCGTCGACGGCATCTACGGCGCGACGACGACGAGCGCGGTCAAGGCCTTCCAGCGCAACAACGGCCTCTCCGGCGACGGCCAGGCGGGCGAGCAGACGCAGACGAAGCTCTACGCCTCCACGGCCAAATACGCCAGCTCGCCCGTCACGACGGCCAACCCCGACCAGACGCGGACGCTGAGTATCGGCATGACGGGCAACGACGTCTACGCGCTGCAGGAGCGGCTCATCGAGCTGCGCTACCTCACGGGCGTGGCGGACGGCGTCTTCGGCGCGGAGACGCAGGCGGCGCTCACGCAGTTCCAGAAGAACAACGGCCTGACCGCAGACGGCGAGGCGGGCGCCTCGACGCTCAAGAAGATTGCCGGCAGCTGCAAGGCGGCGACGACAGCCAGCGCGACGGCGGCGCCCTCGGCGGCGCTGCGGGAGGGCGACACCGGCGAGGCCGTCTACATCCTGCAGGCGCGGCTCTTTGAACTGGGCTACTACACGGGCCGCATCGACGGCCGCTTTGAGGCGGAGACGACGGCGGCGCTCAAGGCCTTCCAGAAGGCGAACGGCCTGACGGCGGACGGCATCGCCGGGAGCGGGACGCAGAGCAAGCTGGAGAGCGGGCGGGCCGTGGCGGCGGACTCCGTTTCCGGAGCGGATACCTCCGGGACGGACACATCCGTGACGGACAGCGCCGGTCAGGCACCGTCGGCCGGCACGCTCTCGACGCTGCGCAGCGGCAGCAAGGGCAGCGAGGTGCTCGTGCTGCAGCAATACCTGCAGAGCCTTGGATACCTCTCCGCGGCCCCGGACGGGCAGTTCGGCTCCGGGACGGAGCGCGCGGTCAAGCTCTTCCAGGAGGCGAACGGTCTGACGGCGGACGGCATCGCCGGGCCGGGCACGCTCTCCATCCTCTACGGCGGGAGCCCGGTCGCATACGGCGACTACTTCGGCTCGGGCAGCGCCGTCTCCGGGAGCGCGCCGGCCGCGACGCCCACGCCCGTACCCAATACGAACGTCGTGCTGCAATGGCAGAGCGAGGGCGACGACGTCCGCCAGTACCAGGCGCGGCTCTGCGAGCTGGGGTATCTCGAGAGCAAATACGTCACCGGCGTCTTCAACCAGCCGACGGTCGACGCGACGAAGGCCTTCCAGACGAACAACGGCCTCAAGGTCGACGGCGCGGCGGGCCCGCAGTCCCTCAAGCTGATCTACACGGACGACGCGCTCGACGTCAACGGCGCGCGCTACGGCGACACGATCGCCGATGCCCCGGGCACGGCGGTGACCGAGGTGCTGACGGCGGGGATGTCCGGCGAGCAGGTGCGACAGGTGCAGGAGCGCCTTTCGGCGCTGGGGTATCTGTCGGCCTCGTTCGTCAGCGGCGTCTACGACACGGCGACGCAGCAGGCCATCCGCGAATTTCAGACGGCGAACGGCCTGACGGCGGACGGCGCGGCGGGCAGCGCCACGCAGTCAAGGCTCTACGCTTCCTCGGCGGTCACGGCGCAGACGGCGCGCATCGCGGGCGACAACACGGCGCGCCAGAGCGAGGAATACCGGCTCAACGGCGCGTATCAGGCGAGCCTGAGCGGCGGGGGCTTCGTCGTGAGCGACAGGGAGAATCTCTACGGCGCGGACGCATCGAGAAGCGGCGCGCTGGTGAAGCGGCCTTTTGACGGCCGGCCGGCCAGCGTGCTCTCCGCCGATGTGCCGCGCTTTTTGCATCTGACCAACGGGCGGCTCTACTACGTCGCCAGCGAAGGCGGCGAAGACTGCGTCATCCGCATGAACAGCGACGGTACGGGCCGTGAGGTGCTGCTGCGCGCGGGCATTATCCTGCGCTTCGCGCTGCACGACGGCGTGATGTACATCCTCGACGCGAACGCCACGCTCAAAGAAAGAACGCTCTCCGGCGAGGAGAGCGAGCTGATGACGGGCGTGAGCGATTTTTCGCTGGACGTGCAGGGGGACGCGCTGGTGTGCGTGACGCAGGAGGGCGTCGTCTCCTTCGGAATCAAAACCGGCGCGACGTCGCTGCTCTATGCCGGGCAGGCCGATCAGGCGGCGCAATGCGGGCAGGCGCTGCTCGTGCGCACGGGCGGGAGCATCGTCCGCGTCGCGGACGGGCGCAATGCGGTCATCCGGCAGGACGGCGCGACGGGCCTGCTCGTCTACGGTGCGAGGGTCATCGAGCTGACGGGGCGTGGCGTCATGGCCTGCGACGTCAACGGGGAGAACCTCACGATGTTGGCGGGAGGGGAATACGAATGCGCGTCCGTCGCGGGCGGCGCGCTCTACGTCGGCGGGAAGGACGGCTACACGCAGGCGCTGACGCTTTAAAGGCGGAAGGCCCGGTCGAGGTCGCGCAGATAGGCGGCGCAGACGGGATCGGCAAGCAGCAGGTCATAGGCCGTGCGCGCGGCGTCAAGAAACGCGCTGTCAAGCGCGGAAAGGCCGTAGCCGGTCAGCGGGCAGAGTGCGCGGGCGCGCCTGTCCAGGACGACGCGGGTCGTCCCATCCTCCCGAAAGCGCAGAAACAGCGGAAACAGGCGGCAGGCAAGCGGCCTGTTTTCTCTTTCGCAGCGGCCCTGACAGACGAGCAGGCTGACGTCTTGGCCGCCCAGGGAAAACCCGGCGGGGAGCACGCGGGCGAAGGCAGAATTCGCATAAAGCGCCTCCTCACCGGGAAACAGGAGCATGCCGGTCGCCTCGTCGCCCTGGCAGCAGGCGCCGCCGCACAGGCGGCCGCAGTCGGTCTTGAGCGGCGTGAGACCGGAGAGGAGATCGCGGGCGGTCAAAGCAGCGGCGGACATGGCGGATTCCTCCATACAGGCAGATTTCCTTCTGATCATAACAGGCCGGACGCCCCTTGTCAATGCGGGAAAAAGCCGGTATAATATACAATCAGGGAAGTTATGGGAAGCCCCCTGTGGGGCGGGAAAGCTGCCCGGGGGCTTTCTTCCCTGGAGCGTGGAAAGCCGCAAGAGCACTGCGCGGAAGGCGCGCAGGACGGAGGGACGCACATGGCCGCGACAACCATCAGATGCAGCACGGTTCGCCAGATGGGACGGGAGAGCGCCGGCACGCTGATTCAGGGCTCGATGCCCGAAAGCGCCGGGGCGCTGCTGGAGCGCTTTGGCGGCAGCGTGCAGATGATCTATCTCGATCCGCCGTTCAACACGGGCAAGATCTTTGAGATGAAGGCGCGCATCGGCGAGAAGGGTTACAGGACGGGCTCGCCCGCGCTCTCGCTGCCGGCCTATGACGACCGATGGCCCGACCGCGCGCAGTACATGCAGATGATGCGCGAGACGCTCACGCTCTGCCGCAGCCTGCTCAAACGGGAAGGCACGATCTTCCTGCACATCGATTCGCGGATGCACGCGCACATGCGGCTGCTGATGGACGAGGTCTTCGGCGAGAGCAACTTCCTCAACGAGATCATCTGGAGCTATCAGACCGGCGGACGCGCGCGGACGTATTTCCCGCGCAAGCACGACGTGATTCTGTTCTACGCGAAGTCGCGCGCGTACTACTTCAACCTGAAGGCGGTGCCCGTGCCGCGCAGCGAGGCGCGCAGCAACCACATGCGCCGCGCCGTGGACGAGGAGGGGCGGAGCTACCGCTCCATCGTCTCCGCGGGCAAGGAATACCGCTACTACGACGACGAACCGGCCTACCCCGGCGACGTCTGGGACGACATCAGCCACCTGCAGCAGAAGGATCCGCAGCGGACGGGCTTTGAGACGCAGAAGCCGGTCAGGCTGCTGGAGCGGATCATCCAATGCTCGACGCAGGAGGGCGACCTGGTCTGCGACCTGTTTGCCGGCAGCGGCACGACGGCGGTCGCGGCGGCCTCGCTGGGACGGCGCTTTCTCTGCCTGGATCAGAGCCCGCTGGCCATCGCCGTAACGGGCAAGCGTCTGTGGCAGACGCCGGGCGGCAAGCAGACGGGCTTTGGTTACGAGGTTGAGGCGCCTTGCGCGCCGGACGACTGCCTGCTGGAGGCCGAGGTTTTCCCGGCGATCAGCTCCTACACGGTGCGGCTGGTGCGCTTTGAGAGCGAGGCCGCGCGGCGGGAGGGCATCGACGGGTTTGACGCGATCGACCAATGGTCGGCGGGCTTCGTGCAGGGCGACGTCTTCAGGAGCTGCGTCTCGAGCGTGCGCAGCGCGACGACGCCGGCCCTGCAGACGATGGTCGAGATGCCGGTGTGCGCGGGCGAGCCCTGCGTGATGATTGTGGATATTTGGGGCAACAGGCGCTTCTACCTGCCCAAGAGGAGATATTGAGACATGAACAACGGGTATATGGTCTATCTGCTGCGGATTCTGGCCGTGCAGGGCGCGCTGGCCTCCGTTTACACCGATCCGGAGGATCCGGAGGGCTTTTCCGCGGGCTTCGTGGAGGCGGTCGACGGGCAGCACGTGCTCATGTGCGACCTGACGCCGTGGGGGCAGATCGACGGCTGGCGCGTGCGGCGCAACGCCGACGTGCTGCAGGTGCTCTCCGGGGAGGAATACGAGCAGCGGCTGGCGATGCTCATGGAACACCACGGGCAGCGGCACAGGCCGTTTTTCACCGACCTGCCGGCGGAGGACACGGATCTGCTGCTGAGCGTGCTGCTCGCCTGCCGGGAGCGCGGCGAGATCGTCAGCGTCATCATGGGTGAGGAGATGGTCACCGGCCGCGTGCTGGAGGCCAACGGCTTGCGGCTCAAGATGCGCCTGCTCGATTTCTTCGGGCGCGAGGCGGAGGAGGAGACCATCACGCTGCGGGAGATCGAGATCCTGGAGATCGGCACGCAGGAGGAGCAGATGTACGGCGTGCTCGAGGAGCTTGAGCGCCAGCGCATGACGCTGCTGCCGCCGCAGGACGGAGAGCAGTCATGAAAATCACGATCCTGACGATCTTTCCCGAGATGTTCGCGCCGCTGCACCAGAGCATTCTGGGGCGCGCGCAGAAGGCCGGGCTGCTGGAGATCCGGGAGGTCGACATCCGCGCGTACAGCAAAAACAAGCACCACAACACGGACGACGCGCCCTACGGCGGCGGCGCGGGCATGGTGATGCTCGCCCAGCCGATCGTGGACGCCATGCGCGACGTGCAGGGGGAGGACTTCTGCGGCAGGCGCATTTACCTCTCTCCGCGCGGGCAGACGCTGACGCAGAGAAAGGCGGAGGAGCTCGCCCGGGAAAAGGAGCTCATTCTCCTCTGCGGGCACTACGAGGGCGTCGACCAGCGCGCGCTGGATCTTTGTATCGACGAGGAGCTCTCCATTGGCGACTATGTGCTCACCGGCGGCGAGCTGGGCGCGATGGTGCTGGTCGACTGCGTCGCGCGGTTGATCCCCGGCGTGCTGGGCTGCGAGGAGAGCGCGCAGACGGAGAGCTTTTCCTCTGGGCTGCTCGAGTATCCGCAGTACACGCGCCCGCGAGAGTTTGAGGGGTTGACCGTGCCGGAGCCGCTGCTCAACGGCAACCACGCGCAGATCGAGGACTGGCAGCTCGAGCAGGCGCTCTACATCACGATGAAGCGGCGGCCGGAGATGGCGCGCGCGTACCTGGAGGGGCGCAAGCTCAGCAGAAAGCAGAAGCGGATCGTGGAGGGCGTCATTGCCCGCGTTGAAGAGGAAGAGGCGCAGGAACGGCTTGAGACGGAGCGCAGACAGGCGCTCTTTCTGTGTGCGCTGGCGCAAAGCGGGGAAAAGGGATAATCCGGGAAACGGGAGAGGAAACGTGTTTGCATGCTTGAAAATCTGATTCTGTCCATCAACATCGTGCTGCCGCTGCTGCTGGTGATGCTGGCGGGCTGCGCGGCGAGCCGGGCAAGGCTCTGCTCCGAGACGACGATCACGCAGATGAACAACGTCTGCTTCCGGCTGTTTCTGCCAATCCTGCTGATGAACAACATCCGCCGGGCCGATCTGGCGGAAGCGGAGGGGCTTTCCGTGCTGCTGTACGCGATGATCGGCCTGGTGCTGCTGTTCATCGTGCTGATGGCGCTGGTGCCGCGGCTGGTGAAGGCGGACGCGCAGCGGGGCGTCGTCGTGCAGGCGCTGTTCCGCTCGAACTACGCGCTCTTCGGCATGGCGGTTCTTGCGAGCATGTATCCCGGCGAGACGCTGACGCTGCCCTCGCTGATGATTCCGGCGACGGTGCCGGTGTATAACGTTTTGGCGGTCATCTGCCTGGAGGCCTTCCGCGGCGGCAGCGTCAGCCCCGCGAAGCTGATCAAAAAGATCGCGGCGAACCCGCTGATCCTGGGCAGTCTGCTGGGCATTGTGCTGATGCTGCTGGGCAACCCGCTGCCGGTGTTTCTGGACGAAGCGCTGCTCGACCTGGGCGGCATCGCGACGCCGCTGGCGCTGTTCATCCTGGGCGCGTCGTTCAGGCTGGAGGCGCTGCGCGGCAATGGGCGGCTCATCGGCGCCGTGACGCTGGGCAAGCTGGTCGTCGTGCCGCTGGCGATGCTGCTGCCGGCCATCCTGATCGCGGGCTACCGCGGGCAGGCGCTCGCGAGCCTGCTGATCGCCTTCGGCGGGCCGATTGCGGTCTCCTCCTTCACGATGGCGCAGCAGATGGACGGAGACGCCGACCTGGCGGCAGAGCTGGTCGTCTCCACGACGATCTTCTCGGTCTTTACGCTGTTTGTCTTCATCTTTGTCTTCAAAACGCTGGGGCTCGTCTGATCGCCCGGAAAGGGGAACGATATGAAGCTGACCCTCGGCGTCGCTGCCCATGTCGACGCGGGCAAGACGACGCTCTGCGAGCAGATGCTGCGCCACGCGGGCGTGCTGCGCCGCTGCGGGCGCGTCGACCACGGCGACGCGTTTATGGATGACAGCCCACTGGAGCGGGCGCGCGGCATCACCATTTTCTGCGAACAGGCCTCCTTTGACCTCGACAGCGGGGGTGGGGAGGCTATTTGCGTCACGCTGATGGACACGCCCGGCCACGTCGACTTTGCGGGCGAGATGGAGCGCGCGCTCTGTGTGCTCGACGCGGCGCTGCTGGTCGTCTCCTGCGCGGAGGGCGTGCAGAGCCACACGGTGACGCTGTTTAGGATGCTCACCAGGCGGGGGATCCCGACGCTCATCTTCCTGAACAAGACGGACAGGGAGGGCGCCGATGTCGCGCGCGTGATGGGACAGATGAAGCGGCTGCTCAGCGACGACTGCGTGCTCATGGCGCAGGCGGACGATGTGCTGCGCGAGGAGCTGGCCGCGAGGGATGAGAAACTGCTGGAAAAGCACTTTGACGCCGCGGCCCAAAGGGCGGACTATTTGCGCGCCGCGCAGCGCTGCGTGGCCGCGAGGACGCTCTTTCCGGTGTTTGCGGGCAGCGCGCTGTGCGACACGGGCGTCGACGCGCTG
>SFFC01000061.1 GCA_004556985.1 Clostridiales bacterium
GCCAGCCCGCAGGGGACGACCATTGTCGCGCGGGAGCTGTTTTACAACACGCCCGTGCGCCTTAAATTCCTCAAAAAGCCCGTCACGGAGGCGGCGAAGGTCGCCGACGTGATGGCAAAGATGATCCTCGCGCACCCGGATATCTCCTTCCGTCTGACGCACAACGGCAAGCAGATCTACGCAAGCACGGGCAACGGCGATCTGCGCAGCGCGGTCTTCTGCCTGTACGGGCGGGAGGAGGCGACGGCCATGCTCCCGGTTCGCTCCGAGGGTTCGGTCTCCGTTGACGGCATGGTGGGCGTTGGGCTGCAGGCGCGCTCCAATCGTGCGCGCCAGACGTTTATCGTCAACGGCCGCACGATCCGCAGTCCGCTGCTGACGCAGGCCCTTGAGGAGGGCTGCCGCGAGCGCGTGACCGTTGGGCATTATCCGACCTGCGTTCTGAACGTCCGGCTTCCGGTGTCGATGGTCGACGTCAACGTCCATCCCAACAAGCTCGAGGTGCGCTTCAGCGACGAGCGGCTCGTCTTCGGCGCGGTTTCCGGCGCGATTCGCGACAGTTTTTCCACATCATCGCTGGAGAGCGCGCCGACAATCACGCTGGGCACGCAGGTTGAGCCGCAGCGCCTGACGCCCAGCGTCGTGCGCGTCATCGACACGCAGAGCGAGGCGGGGCTTGCCGATGCGCGTGCGCAGAACGTAAAGGCTGTAACGCCGCCTGCCAAAGAGCAGCCCGGTTCGCAGCCGCAGGAGGATTCGGGCGAAAAGCAAGACGACGAGACCGGCCGCCCCTCTCCCGCGCAGCAGGCGGCGTTCACCTCGTTTGTCACGCAGTACTTTGGCGGGGCGGCGCTTCGGGAATCAGCCGTTTCCGGTTCACCGCAGGAACCGATTACGTTCAGCAAATTTGAGCGGCCGGGAACTGCGCAGGCGAAGACGCCTCTGAAGAGAGAAGAAACCACGCCCGTCAGGGAGCCTGCCCCGGAATCGCCTGCAAAGGAGAAGAGTGCTCCCGTTCCGCCTGTGCAGGCGGAGCCCGTGCAGGAGCAGATGACCGGGCTGGAGGCGAAGCCTCAGGAGGATCTGCTCTGCGGATACCGGATGATCGGCGTCGCCTTTGACACCTACATCCTCCTGCAGAACGACAGACAGCTTTTGATGATCGATCAGCACGCTGCACATGAGCGGATTCTCTACGAGCGGCTGATGCGGGAGATCGACCAGGGCGGAGGCTCTCAGATTCTGTTGACGCCGCAGGTGATTCAGGTTACCCCACAGGACAGCGCGAAGATCGAGACCTTCTCCGAGGAGATCCGCGCCGCGGGCTTTGACATCGAGCCCTTTGGCGACAACGCCTATACGCTGCGCGCTGTGCCTAACGTCCTGGGGGTACCGCAGAGCCGCGCCGCCTTCCTCGAAATGGTGGACAGGTTGGGTGAGCTGCGCGTGCTGACGACGCAGAAGAAGCGACGGGATGCCATTTTGCAGATGGCCTGCAAGAAGGCCGTCAAGGGCGGCGACCGGCTGTCGATAGAGGAAATCCGCCCGCTGCTGGCGGATATGCTTGCGACCGGCGCGCCGCCGACCTGCCCGCATGGGCGTCCGCTGGTGGTCGCGCTAACGCGGAGCGAGATCGAGAAGCGCTTCCGGCGCATCAACGACTGACAGGAGGCTGTATGAAACCGACCCTTCTGGCCCTGGTTGGCCCGACAGGCTCCGGCAAGACCGGGACAGCCGTCCGGATTGCCCCCGCGCTGAACGCGGAGATCGTCTCGATGGATTCCATGCAGATTTACAGGGGGATGGACATCGGCACGGCGAAGCCCTCCGCGGCGCAGCTTGCCGCCGTGCCCCATCACATGATCGACATCGCGGAGCCGGATGAGCTGTTCACGGTGTCCGCGTATCGCGAGCGGGCCATGCGCGAGATTGACGAAATCCTCTCCCGCGGCCGGCGCGTGCTGTTGGTCGGCGGAACGGGGCTGTACCTGCAGGCGCTCAGCTACGACATGACGCTGGGCGACAACGGCGCAGACAGCGGCCTGCGCGACAGGCTTCGCGCGATCGCGCAGAGCGAGGGCGGGGAGGCCGAGCTGCATGCCATGCTCGCCAAGGTCGACCCGGAGACAGCGCAAAAGCTGCATCCCAACGATGTTCGGCGCGTGATCCGCGCGCTTGAAATCTACGAGACCTCCGGCAAAGCCAAGAGCGAACAGAGGGATGAAATGCGGCAGGAGGGGCCATACCACGTGCGGGTCTACGGCCTTTCGCTGCCGCGAGAAGCGATGTACACGCGCATCAATGAGCGCGTCGACGAGATGATGCGCGCCGGCCTTGTGGGCGAGGTCAGCGCGCTGCTTGCACGCGGCATCGAGCCGCGCCCGGAGGGCGGCGCGATGCAGGCCATCGGCTACAAGGAGATCGTCAGCGCCCTGCGCGGCGAGATCACGATGGAACGCGCGGTGGAGCTCATCAAGCAGGGCTCGCGCCGCTACGCCAAGCGCCAGTGGACGTGGTTTCGCCACGATCCCCGCACACAGTGGTTCGACAGCACAGAGTATCCGTCCGCAGACGCGATGCGGGAAGCGCTGCTTGCCAGGATGCAGCAGGACCTCAGGGACACAGAGCAAGCCGCCGACTGACGCAGCGCATGCCTGTCGGGGGGACAAAAGCGGACGGTCTTTGCCGCTTGCGCATAGGATGAAACGACTCCGTTTAAAAAAAGGAGGCGTATTCATCATGGAAGGATGCGAATATATCGTCGAGCGCGTCGTGTCCCGCAGGAGCGAGGAGCTTGGCTTTCGCGGCATGATCGAGGTTTGCCATCTTCCTGCATGTCTCTGTCCGCCGCTGAAGCTCTGTGCCATGGAGGCGACGGATATCCGTCCCGGCGTGGAAAGCTGCGGGGAGACGCTCGAAATCCATGTCTGCCTGACCGTTCAGGACGGCCGAGGCTGCCGCGCGGAGGGATTCGGTGTCTTCAAAATTCAGAGCGATCCTCGCCGTCCCTGCAGCTGTGCGGGACTTCAGGTCAGGCGCAGCGCAGACATCTGCGTCAAAGAGGCTTCGTTTTGTCCGTCGTGCGGGTTCCTTGTCTGTCTGAGCGTCGTGCTGCAGACGGTGCTCAGCCGCTGCGAGCTGACCGGCGGAGCCTCGTGCTGTCCGCCCAAGCCGGCCTGTCCACCGCTGCCGCTGTATCCGCCGCCCTGTCCGCCCGATGCCTGCCGGGGGCATTTCCGCGCGCCGCGTGGCCGTTTTCCCTCGAAAAGGGTTGAAGAATTCCCAAAGATGATGTAAAATGCTCTATACATTTTTTCAGGAGGAAGGGTTTGAATCCGATGCAAATGTTGAAAGAAGCGATTCTCTCCAAGGGAAAGGCAATCAATCAGGATGTGCTGCTGGTCGATTCCTTCCTGAATCATCAGGTGGACGTCGCCCTGATGAAGGCGGTTGGCGATGCCTTCGCGGCGCATTTTTCCGGCCGGGGGATCGATCGCGTCGTGACGATTGAAAGCTCCGGCATCGCGCCGGCGTCCTTCACGGCGCTGGCGATGGGCCTTCCGCTGGTGATCATGAAGAAGCAGACGTCGAAAATTCTCAAGGGGGATCTGCTTCAGACGACCGTCCGCTCCTTCACCAAGGGCACGCAGTATGAGCTGACCGCCAAGCGGGAATTCCTCCCCGCCGGCGAAAAGCTGCTTCTGATTGACGATTTCCTCGCCAGCGGCGAGGCGGCGTTTGGCGTGCTCAATCTGGCGCAGCAGGCCGGATGCGAGGTGGCGGGCATCGGCATCGTCATCGAAAAGGCCTTTCAGCCGGGGCATGACCGGCTCGTGCGCGCGGGTCTTGACGTTTGCTCGCTCGCCCGTGTCCAATCCATGTCCGAAAACGGAATCGAATTCGTCGACTGACGATTGCTTCTCTGTGACCTGATCGGGCTCCGATCCGCGGCGGAACACGCTTCCGCTGCGTTTTTTACGCTATAGGTAATTGCGGCAAAGCATCGTGCGGCGAGCACGAAGAGATATCACATGATGGAGCAGTTCGGAAGCGAGAGCGGGTACGGCCCGCTTTTTGAGCTATAGGAAATTGCGTCAAAACATCGTGCGGCGAGCACGAAGAGATATCACATGATGGAGCAGTTCGGAAGTGGGAGCGGGCACGGCCCGCTTTTTATCTGCCCCAAAGGAGACGGCGATCCGATTAGGCGGTTTAACCAAATCCCGTAAATATGGATGCAATCTCAGGCGGAATATGATATAATAAAATGACTTTGAATTTTTACGGGAGGGTTTTGCCGATGGCGTCCGTTTCGCTTCCGCTGGTTCTGGCCTCCGGTTCGCCCCGAAGAAGAGAGCTCCTGTCCCTGATGGGGCTTGCATATACTGTGGATACCCCCGATGTCGACGAGTCCTTTTCGGGCAAGCCGGAGGAGATGGTCTGCGAGCTCTCCCGGCGCAAGGCCGAGGCCGTCGCGCCGCGCCATGCGTCGGCGCTGATCCTGGCGGCGGATACGACCGTCTGCGGGGAAGACGGTCGCATTCTGGGCAAGCCGGGAACGCCGGAAAACGCCAGGCGGATGCTTACCGAGCTCTCGGGAAAATGGCACGACGTCTTTACCGGCATGACGCTCATCAACACGTCGACGGGGGAGCGTATGACGCAGGCCGTGCGCACGCGCGTGCATTTTGTGGAGCTGACCTCCGAAGAGATCGACGCCTATGTCGCCACGAAAAGCCCGCTTGACAAAGCTGGCGCGTATGGCATTCAGGACATGGGCGGTATGTTCGTCGACAGGATAGAGGGGTCGTATTCAAACGTGGTCGGCCTTCCCATGGCGCAGCTGCGCGATATGCTCGCCAGGATCGCGCCTGCCGCCCGATAAGGCGCTGAAGGAGTTTGCACAATGGGATTGTTTCAATTTGTTTCCCCGGATATCGCGGTGGATCTGGGTACAAATAATACGCGCGTCTACGTCAAGGACAAGGGCATCGTCGTCAACGAATCCTCCGTCATCATCACGCGCGGCGAAGGCCCCCGCAACGTCATCGCCGTCGGGGATAGCGCGGATGAGCTGATCGGCCGTTCCGCAGGCAATATCCGCGTCGTTCATCCGCTGCGGGATGGCGTCATCGTCGACTACGAGCTGGCGCAGACCATGATCCATTACTTCGTCAGTAAGGCGATCGGCACGCGGCATTTCGTCCGCCCGCGCGTCGTGGTGACCATGCCCAGCGAGGTCAGCAAGGTGGAGCGGCGCGCCGTCATCAACGCCATGGAGAAGATCGGCGCACGGCAGATTTACATCGTCGAGCAGGCGTTTGCCGCTGCGCTGGGCACGGGTCTGCCCGTCTACGAGCCGCAGGGCAATTTCATCGTCGACATTGGCGGGGGAACGACCGAGGTCGCCGTCGTCTCGATGGGCGGCATCGTGCTTTCCCATTCCATTCGCATCGCCGGCAACAAGATCGACGAGGCAATCGCCGGCTTCCTCAAAAAGCAGCATGGCATCCTCGTCACGGAGCGCGTCGCCGAGCAGCTCAAGCTCGATCTGCCCGATGTCCGCACAGGCAGGGGGCTTGAGCACATGGCCGTCGTACGCGGGCGGGACATCGCAACGGGCATGCCGCTGACGGTCGATGTGAACATGGCCCGCGTGAGCGAGGCCATCCGCGAGCCGATCAAGGAAATTCTCTCTGCAATCAAATGGGTGCTCGGGCGCATTCCGCCGGAGCTGGCGGCCGATATTCTTCAAAATGGCATCTTCCTGACGGGCGGCTCCGCAGCGCTGCCCAGCCTGGACAGCATGATCGCCTCCGAGTTCGGCGTGCCTGTCTCTGTGGCGCGCGATGCGGGCGAATGCACAACGCTGGGTGCGGGCTATATGGCGGATCACTTTGATATGCTGGGCAATACCGGCAGGGCGGACGGCTGAAACGGAGTGGACAGACAGCGATGAGGAAAAAACACCCCTTGCTCTTTACCATCCTGCAGCGCGGCATCATTCTGCTGCTGCTCGCGATGATGATTCTGACGGCATACAGCCAGTCTGCCGGACTGCAGATTTCCCCCGAAGGGATGATGGCCAGAATCATCACGCCGCTGCAGAGCGTGGTTTCCGGTGCGACGCAGGCCGTTTCCAATTTTCTGTACCGCATCAAGCTCAGGAGAAACATCGAATACGAATACAACCAGCTCAAGGCGCAGAATGACGAGCTGATCCTGCGCAGCATCCTCTATGAGGAGCTGGAGGAGGAGAACGCGCAGCTGCGCGCCCTGCTGGGCGAATATGAGTCCCGTGCGGAGATGGATCCCGTGCTGGCCCGCGTCATCGCGAGCGAGTCCGGCAACTTTTTCTCCACGTTCACCATCAACAAGGGCCGCAAGGACGGCGTGGATACCCAGATGGCGGTCATCACCTCGGAGGGCCTCATCGGCTACATCTACGAGGTCTTTGACACGACGGCCAAGGTCATCACGATCATCGACGACCAGGCGAGCCTGGCGGCGCTGATCGAGAGCAGCCGCGATCAGGGCGCGGTCAAGGGGACGCTGGGCAGTACGGGAGAGCCGCTGTGCAGAATGTACTATCTCTCGGCGGACAGTGTGCCGCGCCCGGGCGACCGCGTCATCACCTCCGGCGTCGGCGTTTCCTTTCCCAAAGGACTGCTGATCGGCTATGTACGCGAAAGCACGCGCGCCATTGAGGACAATAAGCATTACATCGTCGTCGAGCCGGCAGCGGACTTTGAGCACATCGAAAACGTGCTCGTGCTGCGCTATTACGCCGAGGTCGAGGAGATGCCCGACAACTACAACAACACGGAGATTATCATTGCGCCGGTTGCGACGGCCAGACCGCAGGCTGTCATCGAGGAGGACAAGCTGAATGCCTCGACGCCTGTTCCGCTGCCCGACGCGCCCGGCAGGGCAACGCCGACCCCGAGCCCGGAGGTTGTGGATTTCATGGTGGACGAGGAGGCGATGGGCGATATGGCGCAGTATCTGATCGAGGCGACGCCGGCGCCGGAGGTTTCGCCCGAGCCCACTCTCAACCCCGACCTGCTACCCTCGGAAGAGGATATCTTCCCGGAGGATTTCTGATGCGCGAGGTGATGGCTCATGTCTAAAGCGCTGCGGCTCCTGCTGCTTTCCATGCTCGGCTGCATCATGCAGACGACGCTCTCCGGATATCTGCGTATTGCGGGGGTGGCGCCCGATCTGATGATTGCGCTGCTCGTCGCCATCACGTCGTTTGGCGGTTCCTATACGGGATTCTGCGTTGGCTCCGTCATGGCGATGTTTTACGACGCGAGCGTGGGCTATGTGCTCGCGCTCAACCTCGTCGGCTATACCTTTATCGGTTGGGCAGCGCCGCTGATCCGCCGCTTTCTGCAACAGAAGCTGCGCAGGCTCAAGCACAAAAGCGTTCTCGTCATGATGGTCACGTGCTTTTTCCTGACCTGTGTGCGAGAGATTCTGTACATCGGCTATCTCTTCCTGATCGGCTCTGAAATCGGCGTCGTTACGCTGCTGAGAATGCTGCTGTGCGCCGGATACAGCACCGTGCTGCTGCTGCCCATGATTCTGCTCGTGCGCAGGATCATGACCTGGCATCTGGGAAGAGCGCGAAAGGTTCGGGAGGATCTCAATGACGACAGGAAGGACGCTGCTACAGAAACCCATCGCTAAGCTACTTCGGAGGTTTTTGGTTTCGTGAACAGAAAGTATACGGGGCGCTATCGGACTCTTGCTGTGCTCATCGCGTTCCTCTTCGGCGTGCTGATCGTGCAGCTGTTCAACCTGCAGGTCGTCGGCTACGAAGAGAATCTCGCGGCGGCCGAGAACAAGAAGACGAAAACGATCACCAGCCAAGGCTCGCGCGGCACGATTATGGACGCCAACTCGATGACGTTGGCCTACGACAAGCAGATCTACAACATCCAGTTCTATCGTGATCCGAACTTCACGTCCGATCAGAAGGACGAAAACGGGAACACGGTCAGCTCTCTGTCTCTGTATACCAAGGCGATCATTGACGCCATCGAGATCATCGAACGCAACGGGGGCACCCTCAACACCTCCTTTTCGCTCAAGCAGGACGAGATGACAGGGCTGTGGGTGTTTACCTGGAATACCAACGATTATACCGCTTCGCAGCAGGCAGCGCGCGAATCCATGTGGCGCAGCAATTTCTATATGGCGAGCACGACGACCTATCCGCAGCAGGAGCTCTTTGACAAGCTCTGCCAGCGCTACAAGGTGCCCGACACCCTGACGACGGAGGAGAAGATCAAGGTGCTCGGCGTCTGGGAGACCATGCAGAACAACGCGTTCCTCTCTTCGCCGATTACGATCGCCTCCAATGTCAGCTGGGAAACGGTTATCGAGATCGAGGCCAAGGCGCTGACCCTGGAGGGCATCTCGGTTTCGGTCAGCACGCAGCGCGTCTATCCCAACGGCACGCTGGCCTGCCACGTCGTGGGCTATATCGGCAAGATTCAGAACTACGACACGTATTATGCCTCCTACAAGGACAAGGGCTATTCGCTCTCGGATCTGATCGGTCTGGACGGCGTCGAGAAGACGATGGAGGACTGGCTCAGCCCCTGCACGACGCAGCGGGTCGGCAAGCGCGTCGTGGAGATCGACCGGTACGGCGCAGTCAGCCGGACGCTTTCCACCACGGAGGCGACGGACGGCAACAACGTCAAGCTGACGATCGATTCCAACCTCCAGCGCATCGCGGAAACCGCGCTGGAGACCAACATCAATACCATCCGCGACGAGCAGGAAAAGCTCCTCCGAAACGACACCTGGCTCGATACGAACAAGGGCGTTCTGCAGGGCACGACGCGCGACTTCGATTCGAGTCCGATTGAGCTGGCGGAGAAGGGGGCGGCCGTCGTCATCGACATGGAGGGGCGCGTGCTCGCGCTGGCGAGCTATCCGCCGTATGACCCCAATGCGTTCATCGTCGGCGGAGAGGCTGCGGCGAACATCCTGCTGGATACACGCAACCCGCTGGTCAATTACGCTATCGGCTCCCGCGATACGCCGGGCTCTATTTTCAAGGGCGTGACGGCGACCGCAGGCCTCATGTCCGGTCAGCTGACGATGACCGAGCAGATCAGCGACATGGGTAGATACACAAAATACGACAGCACGAACCCGCCGCGCTGCTGGGTCAATCAGAACTATCTGAGCCGTCACGCGGATCAGACGGTCAAGGATGCGCTGACGCATTCCTGTAACTATTTTTTCTACGAGGTAGGCTCCCGCCTGTATGAAAAAACGGACGATCAGCTCTACAAGACTGCCGCGCTTTACGGCCTGACGACCAAGACCGGCATTGACCTGCCGGGCGAGCTTCAGGGCTATGTCGGCAGCCAGACGACGCTGTATGACAAGAACAAAGCCATCAGTGCGGCCGAGCAGGCGACCTGGAGGCCCTCCATCGTCTTTAACAACATCCGCAAAAACCTCGTGAGCGTCAGCGCAACCTATGGCATGACGTTTGACGACGACAAGCTCGACCGATGCGTCAAACGCCTGATGGACATGGCAGTTGACTACAACCAGAGCGACTGGCTTGCGCAGATCCGCAACATCCTCATGGAGGAGCTCGATATGCCGCGCGAGATGGTCTATCTGCAGGCCATCACGGGCGACACCTTCATCATGCTCAACGAGATCAAATGGGGCGGCAGCGAGGCGATCATGTGCGCGGTCGGCCAGTCCATCACGACGGTCACGCCTGTGGCGCTCGCGCGCTATATCGCGGCCATTGCAAACGGCGGCAAGGTCTACGACCTGCGCATCGTCGATTCCATCATCTCGCCGGACGGCGAGGTGCTTAGCCAGAGCTCGCCGATTCTCGCCTCCCAGCTCGAAGGGGACAACATCGAGGAATACATCGCGTTCATTCGGGAAGGCATGAAAGGCGTCGTTGAGGCCGAAGGTACAGCTACCCGCTTCTTCAGCGATTCGAAGTACGACAATATCCGGGAGAACATGGGTGCTAAAACCGGTACGGCCGAAAAGACGCAGATCGACCTTGAGAACAATGCGTGGATGATCGCCTTTGCGCCGTTTGAAGAGCCGGAAATCGCTGTCTGTGTGTATATTCCGCATGGATACAGCGGCGCGTACTGCTCGATTACGGTCAGAGAGATCATCGACTATTACATGGACAACCGGCTGCTCGATCAGGACGACTTTATGGCGCCGTCGAATTCGCTGGCCTATTGAGGAAAACGCTATGGGAAGAGTTTTTGCAGTCTGCTCCGGCAGCGGGGGCGTGGGAAAGACCACGGTCGCCCTCTCGCTTGCCGTCTGCGCATCCAGAGCGGGAAAAAGAACCATTCTGCTGGATGCCTCCGGGCCCGCACGCTCGGCAGATCTGACGCTCGGCCTCTCTGGCGCGCTGACGCTGGATATGGCGGATGTCGCGGCGGGAGACGCCGCGATGGAGGCTGCGCTCTATCCGGCGGTGCGCTACCCGAATCTGCGCCTCGCCTGTGCCTCGCTGCATGACGAGGTCACAGCGGCGGAGCTCTCCGGGACGATTCTGGCGCTGCATTCGCTCTGCGACATCCTCGTGATCGATCTGCCAACCGGGCAGGCAGCGCTTGAAGAATGGATGTTCACGAAGGACGACGTCCGCATCGTCGTTTTGCGCCCGGATGACGCATCGATCCGCTCGACGGAGCATCTGCTCGGCGGGGCGCTGCCTTCTGGCGCACAAAGCCTGCTGCTCCTCAACAGGACGCAGTCTGCGCTGCTTCGCGCAGGGCAGCAGTACGATGCCAACACGGTACAGATGACGCTTGACTGCCCCGTGCTGGGCGAAGTCCCTGAGGACAAGACCATTCCGCTCAGCGCTGCAAAGGGGCGGCCCGCCATCGAATGCGATGGCCCGGCCTGGACGGCGCTGAGCCAGGCGCTTATGCCGCTGCTCGACGTCTGATGGCGGACAGCCGGAACACCGGGTTTTTGATAATGAAAAAGCGGACAGGAGGAATTCATGCGCGTATCCGATAACAGCAGGCTGTCCAAGCCGCATTTTGACTGGCAGCTGCTGATTGCAAGCTATATGCTCGCGCTCTATGGCGTTCTGGCCATCACCATCGCCAACTTCGATCCGACGCTGGGCACGGATCGCTCGCTTCAGGAGCTGGTCATGGACGCCAGCAACGGCCGGTTACAGCTGCTCTGGGTGGTCGTCAGCATGGTGGCGGTCAGCCTCGTGATGACGATCAAATACGACATCATCGGCAGGCTCTGGCCGATCATCTATGTGGTCGACGTGCTGCTGCTGGCGCTCGTTCTGGGCACATCGCAGATCAACGGCGTCGCCGGATGGTATCAGTTTCTGGATCGAACCTTCCAGCCTTCCGAGCTGGCCAAGCTGGCGCTGATCATCACGCTCTCCAAGGCGCTCACAAGATACCCGGACAAGCCGATTCCCAACTTCCGGTATTTCATTTACATTTGCGTCCATTTCGGCATTCCCGCTCTTCTGATCCTCCTTCAGCCTGACATCGGCACGCTGATGGTCTTCTGCGTCATCTTTGTGGCGCTGCTGTTCGTCTCCGGCTTCGAGCTGCGCTGGATGTTCCTGCTCGGTGGAATCGCGATCGCGGCCATGACGCCTGTCGTCTTCTATCTCGCGTCGACGAACAACTTCCGCTGGCTGCGTCTGGTCGCCTTCATGAACCCCGAATCCGACCCGACCGGCAGCAGCTATCAGATCGTCAACTCGAAGGTCACGATCGGCTCCGGCGGCCTCTACGGCAAGGGAGCGCTGGCCGAGGGCACGCTGACCCATCTCAACTACGTGCCGGAAAACCACACGGACTTCATCTTCTCCGTCGTCGGCGAAACGCTGGGGTTTGTCGGCGCGCTGGTGCTGCTGGCGCTCTACGCCTTTGTCATCTTCCGCATGCTGCTGCTGGCCTATCACACGAAGGACAAATTCGGCCAGCTGATCATTGTCGGCGTGATGGCCATGCTGCTGTTCCACGTCTATGAGAACATCGGCATGTGCATCGGCGTCATGCCGATTACAGGCATACCGCTGCCGTTCATCAGCTACGGAGGCACAAACCTCGTCGTGAATATGGCCGGAATCGGTCTGGTACTCAACGTGACAGCCTACAAGAGTTCGATCGACCTCTCAGAGCATAAGAACGGATAGATTGTTCTCGCCCTCCTTTCCTGCGCATAGCATCTTGCAGAAGCAGGAGAGGGAGGGCGTTTTTCATGAATGAAAGCCGGCAGGGCGAGCCCGCTCGGGTCATCGGCCAGATGCGAACACAGGAAAAGCGCGAATGGACAACACCCGTGCACAGGAAGAAAGCGATTCGTTCGCGGCGGGGGCTGAAGCGGGCCGGGATCTGTGCGGCGATCTTTTGCTGCCTGTGCGGCGGTCTTGCCATGAAAGCGCCTGTCCAAAACGCTGCCCAGGAGGTTATGAGCCATCTGACGGCGGGCTTTGAATACGACGACACGCTGGGCCGGCTGCAGTTTGTCAGCAACGTGCTGCCCGAGAGCGCTATGGTCTTTCTGACCGGGGATTCGTCGGTAGAGGCGGTCGTCCGCCCCGTTCAGGAGAGCGCGGAGCACGTCTGGAGCCAGGAAGAGCCGTGGATGGAATTTGCCAGCTCCGGCGACGTCGTTGCCTGCAGAGACGGAGAGGTCATGACCGTCGTGTGCAGCAGACAGGATGAATACACCGTCCGCGTTCTGCATACAGACGGCTATGAATCGGTATACAGCGGACTCCGGGAGATCGAGATCGGGGAAGGCAGCCTTGTAACCGCTGGTCAGAAGCTCGGGGAGGCTAACGGCTGCGCCGCGTTCGAGCTTCGCAGGGACGGCCTCTCCATACAGCCCGTCTTCGCGCAGGACCGCTGAGCAAAGGGCATGAAGATCCGGATTCGCCCGGCATTTGTCGCTTATCTTCTGAGCATGGCGCTACTGTCGAGCTTCTCGGGGACGCTTTGCGCTCTCGCGGCGCTGATGATTCATGAGCTCGCCCATCTTGCTGCGGCGCGCGCGATGGGGGAACGCATCGGCTGCCTCGAGCTGGCGCCGTTCGGCGGTGTGATGACCTATGAACCCGGACAGAGTCCGTCCAAGGGGCTCAGAGGCATGCTCGTGGCGGCTGCAGGGCCGCTTGCGAACGA
>SFFC01000176.1 GCA_004556985.1 Clostridiales bacterium
TGTTCAACCTGGAGGCAGTGCTCTGCGGCCGGGGCATCGCGTATGTGCCCAAGGTGACCTATCGCTACAGGATGCACGCGGAATCGGCGACGCATACCCGCGCGGGGAGCGAGCTGGATATCCATCTGCCCTGGCTTCTGGCGATGCGGGACATGCTGCAGCGCCGGGGAAAGCTGGAGACGTTTTATGCGGCCTTTTTTGACGCGGTGGTGCTTCGGCTGTACAAGGACGGCGGCGTTTTGGGCGTGATCAAAGGCTTCCGGGAAAAGGCGCAGCCAATTCTGGTGATGCCGGAGGCCGATCCGGCCGGGATGCGCCCGGGCGCGCGCCTGCGGCTTGCGCTTTGCCGCAGCGGCCTGTATCCCGCCGTCTATCCGATCCATTTTTCTGTGCAGCTTGTGAAGCGGAAGCTCGGCGAAGCGGCCCTCCATCTGCGCGTTCGAAAGGAGAGCCGACATGGATTCGCCTGAAATCAGCCTGGTGATGCCCTGCTACCAGAACGGCGCGACGCTGGAACGCACCGTGCGCAGCATTCTCGCGCAGACGTTTGCCGACTGGGAGCTGATCGCGGTTGACGACGGCTCGACGGATGATACCGGCGCCCGGCTCGACGCGCTGGCGAAGGAGGAGCCGCGCATGCGCGTCCTCCATCAGGCAAACGGCGGTGTCTCCGCTGCGCGCAACGCGGGCATGGCCTGCGCCCGGGGACGCTTCATCGGGTTTGTCGATGCGGATGACTACCTGCTGCCCGGCGCGCTGGAGGCGCTGCTTGCGATGACCGACGAACGGACGGATATCGTCTGCGCGGCGTACATCATGCGTCACGGGGAGGACGGCGGGCGCGAGGAGCTCAGCGTCTGCGCGCAGGGCGACCGCATCGCCATCTACGAGAGCCTCCTGCGCGGGGACAGCGCGCTTAATAGCATGTGCGCGCGATTGTACAGGGCGGATATGCTGAAAAAGAACCGGATCGAGGCGCCGCTGGAGGTCAGGGTTGGCGAGGACGTGCTCTTCAACCTAGATGCCTTCGCCTGTGCGCGCAGCTGGCGGATGAGCCCGGAGGTCGTCTATCTCTACGAGCTGGGCGGTGATTCCGCGATGATGCGGGCGCGCAGCGATCGCTATGCGCGCAGTCTGCCGATGCTTGAGGGCATCGGGCGGTTCATCGACCGGCATCATTTGGAGACGGCGCTCTTCCGCGCGCATATCGACGCCTATCTGCGCGTGCTTCGCGCGGACAGGGGGCGTCTTCGCGCGGCCCTGGGCTTTGACCGGGCCGTCGTCCGGCGGGTCACGAAGGGCGTCTCCCTTCGTGCGCTCTGCGGAAAGCAGAGGTTGTACTATGTCGCGCTGCGCCTGTTCCCGCCGCTGAGTTTCTTTCTGCCGTAAGGCGCTGTGGGGAGGATGACGATGAATTCACTTGCCGATATCAGTGTGATTGTGCCGTGCTTCAATGCGGAGCGGTATCTGCGCGTCTGTCTGGAAAGTCTGAAGGCACAGCGGACGCCGCAGATCGAAATGATCTTCATCGACGACGGCTCGACAGACGCGACGGGCGCGATTCTCGACGCCTTTGCGCGCACAGAGCCGCGGGCGCAGGTGCTGCATGTGCAAAACGGCGGCGTCTCTTCGGCCAGAAACCGCGGCATCTCACGGGCAACGGGACGGTATATCGCCTTCGTCGACGCGGACGATGCGCTGGAGGAGGACGGCCTTGCGCTGCTGTATCAGACGGCGATGCGCACGGGCGCGCAGATCACCTCCGCCAACCATGTGCTCTTTGACGTGGAGAAGAATCAGCGCGTGCCGGTGGAGATTGAGCCGGTCGTGCAGCAGCCCTCGGAGATCGTCAAGGAGATCATCCACATGCACCGCATCTACAACAACCTCTGGAACAAGCTCTATGACAGAGAGCTGTTTGACGGTGGGCTGCGGCTGGACGAGAGCGTGCACATCGGCGAGGACGCGCTGCTGAACATGCAGCTCTATCTGCGCGCGCGCAAGGTCGTGCATATTCCGGAAACGACCTACGTCTACCGGATTCACAGCCAGTCGGCGATGTCGGGCGTCCGGGATTACAGCGAGGCGCATCAGCCGATGCTCGAGAGCATGAACCGCCTGCTCAGGCAGGAGGGCATCAAGGAGCTCTACTTCAGGGATTACCTGCAAAGCTGCGTCTGGATCGACGAAAAGCGCCGCGGCATCCGCGCCTGCATGAGCACCTTCAACAGCCGGATCCGGCCGCTCGTGCTCGACGGAATCGACGCGTCGAAAATCCCGCAGAAGGATCGCGGCGTGTACAAGCTGGTCGTCAAGGGACAGTTTCCGCTGTTTTACAAGCTGACGCGTGTCCTGGAGAAGTTCACCGGCCGGAAATGGGGGATCAGACGATGAGCACGATGCTGATGTACAATCACGGCGGATGCGAAAACCGTGGCTGCGAGGCCATCGTCCGCTCGACAAGCGAGATGTTTTGGGAGGAGCGGGGGAGCTGCGTGGCTTCGGCGACGCCGGGGTATGACCGGAGCATTGACCTGGGCATCCCGGTCGTTCCGGCGGAGATTTCGCCCTACAGCCTGAACCGGCTGATCAACTCCATCGGCTTCCGCATGGGCATCCCGCGGGAGCAGGAGGTCGCCCGGCGCCATGACACGGTCATCTCCCGCGGCCGGCGCAGCGATGTCTGCCTCTCCATCGGCGGGGACACCTACTGCTAT
>SFFC01000177.1 GCA_004556985.1 Clostridiales bacterium
GGCGCGCGAAGCTGGCCGATGTGCAGCGGGACGCTCACGAGCATGCCGCTGTAAAAATCGCCCACGATGGGGAAGAACACCGGCGGGCCGGACAGCCGGGACACGGCCTGCATCTCGGCGAGGTGCTTGTGCCGCTGTGTCAGGCCGTAGATGCGCGGCGCGTCCAGCGCCTTCAGGCGGTCCGCCGCCTCATACTCCGCGATCATGCGCTTGCCGCCGCCGCTGTAGCCGGTCAGCGACGTGCAGGAGAGCTGCGCGTCAGCCGACAGAACGCCGGCCTCCACGAGCGGCCGCACGATGGCCAGATACCCGCTCGCATGGCAGCCCGGCACGGCGATGCGCGTGCCGGAGACGATCGCGCTGCGGTGCGCCTTCGTCAGCTCCGGAAACCCGTACGCCCAGCCGCTTGCGGTGCGGTGCGCGGTCGACGTATCGAGGATGCGCGTGTGCGGGTTTTCGACCATGGCGACCGCCTCGCGCGCCGCCGCGTCCGGCAGGCACAGGAACGCGATGTCCGCGCTGTTGAGCAGCTCCCTGCGCGCGGCGGGATCCTTGCGCTTTTCGGGGTCGATGGTCATGAGCTCGATATCGCTGCGGCCCGGCAGGCGGCTGTGGATGCGCAGCCCGGTCGTGCCCTCGCTGCCGTCGATGAATACGCGGATCATGCCAAAACCTCCTTTGCTTCGGACGCGCCGGCCGCAATGCCGAGCTGTGCGCGCAGCGAAGCGATCTGCTTTTGCACGGAGGCGGGGGCGGTGCCGCCGTAGGAGCGGCGCTTTTCCACGCATGCGTCCAGATCGATGGCCTGATAGACGTCCTCGTCAAAGCAGGGCGAAAACTCCCGGTAGACGGAGAGCGGCAGCGCCTCGAGCGTCGTCCCCTCCTGAATGCAGCGCGCCACGAGCGCGCCCGTGATCTGGTATGCCGTGCGGAACGGCAGCCCCTTGCCGGTCAGATAGTCCGCGCAGTCCGTTGCGTTGATAAAGCCCGCGGAGGCGGCCTGGCGCATGCGGTCGGTGCGCACGCGCATGGTGGCGAGCATCGGCGTGAAGATCGTGAGGCACTGGCGCACGGTATCCACGCTGTCGAAGATCGGCTCCTTGTCCTCCTGCATGTCCTTGTTGTAGGCGAGCGGCAGCCCCTTCATGACCGTCAAGAGCGACATGAGGTTGCCGTAGGCGCGGCCGGTCTTGCCGCGCACCAGCTCCGCGACGTCCGGGTTCTTCTTCTGCGGCATGATGCTGGAGCCGGTGGCGTAGGCGTCGTCCAGCTCCACAAAGCGGAACTCCCACGAGCACCAGAGCACGATTTCCTCGGAAAAGCGCGACAGATGCATCATCAGCACCGCGAGGCAGGAGGCGAGCTCGAGCACAAAATCCCGGTCGGACACGCCGTCGAGGCTGTTGCCGCATGCGCCGTCAAACCCCAGCGCCGCGGCCGTCATCTGCCGGTCGATCGGGAACGTGGTGCCTGCGAGCGCGCAGGAGCCGAGCGGCGAGACGGACATGCGCTTTTTGCAGTCGGCCAGCCGGTCCAGATCGCGCGTGAACATCTGGGCATACGCCATCAGATGGTGGCCGAACGTGACGGGCTGCGCGCGCTGCAGGTGCGTATAGCCGGGCAGGATGGCCGAGGCGTACGTCTCGGCCTGATCGAGCAGAACCCGGAGCAGTTCGATTAGGAGCGCGCGCGTTTCATCGATCGCGGCGGACAGATACAGCCGCAGGTCGAGCGCGACCTGGTCGTTGCGGCTGCGCGCGGTGTGGAGCCGCTTGCCCGCATCGCCGATGCGCTTTGTCAGCTCCGCCTCGACGAACATGTGGATATCCTCCGCCGACGGATCCGGCCGGAGGGCGCCGCTGTCGAGATCGTGCAGAATGCTCTCGAGCCCGGAACAGATGGCCTCGCCCTCGGCGGCGGACAGGATGCCCGTGGCGGCGAGCATGGCGGCATGGGCGAGCGATCCTTCGATATCCTGCCGGTACATGCGCGCATCGAACGGGATGGAGGAGTTGAAATCGTTGAGTTCTTTGGACAGCTCCTTGGAAAACCGTCCCGCCCACATTGCTTTCATGCCGCTCTCCTTACTTGAGCTTCTGCTGCTTCGCCAGCGCGTTCAGCGGGTCATAGCGCCGGCCCACGAGCGGAGCCAGCTCACGGATGAGCGTCATCAGATACGCGCGGACCGTGCCCGGCGCGCTGCCCGTCAGCAGGCAGAACAGGCCCAGCAGCGCCGTCAGCGCGGCAAACCGCCCGCGCCGTCCGATGCGCAGCCTGCGAAGGGCCCGGCGCAGCGCATATGCCATCAGGCTCAGGTGCATGCCGGAGACGGTCAGCACATGTGCGATGCCGGTCAGGCGCATCGCCTGCACCGTATCCGCATCCATCTGCGCGCGGCTGCCGAGCATGATCGCCTGAAACAGCCCGGCCTGTTCGCCGAAAAGCGCCTCCGCCCGCGCGCAAAGCGCCTCCCGCGCCAG
>SFFC01000178.1 GCA_004556985.1 Clostridiales bacterium
GCGCATCGCCGGTCAGCGCGTAATCGCCGTAGAAATCGGCGACGGAGGCGGAGGAAACGGCATCCTCAGCCAGCGCCGGGAGGGCGAGGGCGGCGAGCAGCAGGATGCTCAGCAGCAGGGCACGAAGCAGGTTTCTCATGAAATCATCCTTCCTTTCGAATGGGTTTGTTGATTATAGGATACAGGAAGAAAGAACGGCCGTCAAGGGCAGAATGAAAAAAAGCATCGGAGAACCGATGCCAGAAAGAAAACGGACAGCATAGCGTTAAAGGTTTACCAGACCCGCATCGACGAGCTTTTGCAAGCTCATGAGGATGCCGATCTTGGCATGCGTCCACGTCAGGCCGCCCTGAAAATAGACGGCGTAGGGCTCACGGATCGGGCCGTCAGCGGAGAGCTCAATCGAAGAGCCCTGAATGAACGCGCCGGCAGCCATGATGACCTGGCTGTCGTAGCCGGGCATATCCCAGGGCAGCGGCGTGACGTAGCTGTCCACCGGCGCGGAGGCCTGAATGCCCAGGCAGAAGGCACGCATGGCCTCCTCGCTGCCCAGCTCGACGGCCTGAATGATGTCATGGCGGGATTCCGTCGCGTTGGGGACACAGCGGTAGCCGAGACGTTCGTAGATGTTCGCGGCAAAGATCGCGCCCTTGAGCGCGCCCGCGACGACCGTGGGCGCGAGGAAGAAGCCCTGATACAGCGCGGTCATCAGGCCAAGATTGGCGCCGACCTCCTGTCCCAGACCGGGCGCGGAGAGGCGATAGGCACAGCGGTCGACGCAGGCCTTCGTGCCGCAGATATAGCCGCCGATGGGCGCAAGGCCGCCGCCGGGGTTTTTGATCAGCGAGCCGACGATCATGTCCGCGCCGACGTCACTGGGTTCGATGCGCTCGACAAACTCGCCATAGCAGTTGTCGACCATGCAGATGATGTCGCTGCGGATGCCCTTGATGAAGGCGATCAGCTCGCCGATGCGCTGCACGGAGAGCGTCGGACGGGTCGCATAGCCCTTGGAGCGTTGGATGGTGACGAGCTTGGTTTGCGGCTTGATCTTGCGGCGGATGCCCTCGTAATCGAAGCTGCCGTCCGGCAGGAGGGCAACCTCGTCATAGGTCACACCGTATTCCTTGAGGGAGCAGGCGCTCTCCCTGATGCCGATGACCTCCTCGAGCGTGTCGTAGGGGCGGCCGACGGGGGAGAGCAGCTCGTCTCCGGGGCGGAGATTGGCGCTGAGTGCGACGGCGAGCGCGTGGGTACCGCAGGTGATCTGCGGGCGCACGAGCGCAGCCTCGGTGTGGAAGCAGTCGGCGTAGACCCGCTCGAGCGTGTCACGGCCGACGTCGTTGTAGCCGTAGCCCGTCGTCGCGGCGAAGCAGCCTGCGTTCACGCGGTTTTTCTGCATGGCGGCGAGCACCTTGGCCTGGTTGTATTCGGCGATTTCGTCGATCGCGTCAAAGCGCGGGCGCAGGGAGGCGGCGATCTCCTCGCCATAGCGGCAGACGGTGTCGCTGATGCCCAGCGCGCCGAAGATGGGAAGGTTTTCCTGTTGCAGCATGATCAGAACCTCTTGATGATCAAAATGGCGCGGCACGGAGCCGCGGGGAAGGTATTTCTGCAGGCAAAGGGCGGCTCCTGACCGCCTGATTTGCACAAAATACAGCATAGCAAAACGAAGCGCTTCTGTCAACCGCAGGCAGGGGAATTCCTGGGCAAAGATTTGGGCCCGGGGCGAAAAAGCGCAAAAAAGCTGTTGACAGAATCGACAGTCTCCTGTATAATATATTTCGTGCCTGAGATCAGGGAAGCGTGTTTCCGGCGGAGTGTAGCGCAGCTTGGTAGCGCACGTGCTTTGGGAGCATGGGGTCGGGGGTTCAAATCCCTTCACTCCGACCAGTTTTTTCTCGGCAAGCGTTGCGGCCCCGTGGTCAAGAGGTCAAGACACCGCCCTTTCACGGCGATAACAGGGGTTCGATTCCCCTCGGGGTCACCATTTTTCTCAATCGGATGGTTCTTCAGGGGCCTTTAGCTCAGTGGTCAGAGCAGGCGGCTCATAACCGCTCGGTCCGGGGTTCGAAACCCTGAAGGCCCACCATTATACGGCGCGGTAGTTCAGTCGGTTAGAATGCCAGCCTGTCACGCTGGAGGTCGAGGGTTCGAGCCCCTTCCGCGTCGCCATATTTTTCTTTCCTTCGTGCTCACACCATTGAGATCGTGCTGGTGTAGCTCAATTGGCAGAGCAGCTGATTTGTAATCAGCAGGTTGCGGGTTCGATTCCCTTCACCAGCTCCAACTTTATATGGGTAGGTTCCCGAGTGGCCAAAGGGAGCAGACTGTAAATCTGCCGTCACAGACTTCGGTGGTTCGAATCCACCCCTGCCCACCATCTTTTCGCGGGAATGGCGGAATTGGCAGACGCGCTAGATTCAGGTTCTAGTGAAAGCAATTTCATGCAGGTTCAAGTCCTGTTTCCCGCACCA
>SFFC01000179.1 GCA_004556985.1 Clostridiales bacterium
CATCGTCTCCGCCGGAACGCCCAGCGCGCCGGTGATGCAGACCGCCGCCAGCGCGTTTTCCAGGTTGTGCGGCCCGGGGATATAGACCTCGTCCGTCCGGCAGACCGCTTCGCAGCGCTCGCCCATCTTCAGCACGATGAAGCCGTCCTCGACATAGGCGCCGTAGGGCACGGCCGTCTTGCGCGAGAACCAGGCGACGTGGCTCCTCAGCCCCTCCGCCATTTTCCGGCAGGTCGCGTCGTCGTAGTTGAAGACGGCGACGTCCTGCGCCGTCTGCCGGTCAAAGATGCGCCGCTTCATCGCGACATACACGTCCATCGAGCCGTGGCGGACGATGTGATCCTCCGTGATGTTGAGCACGGCGCCGACCTTGGGATGGAACGTGCTGATGCCCTCGCACTGATACGAGCTGACCTCGGCCACCGTGACGTCGTCGTCCCGGGAGATACCGGCGGTCGCCGTGATCGGGTAGCCGATGTTGCCCACGACGTGCGTCGTGCGGCCGGTCGCCCGAAAGAGCTCGCCCACCAGCGTCGTGGTCGTCGTCTTGCCATTGGTGCCTGTGATGGCAACCAGCGTGCCGCGCGTCAGGCGCGCGCCCAGCTCGAGCTCGCCGATGACCTCGATGCCCATGCGCTGCGCCTGCCCGATGAACGGCTTGGCCCAGGCGATGCCCGGGCTGATCACGACCAGATCCATACCCGCAAGATGCGCTTCCGGCCCCTCGCCCAGCGCGAAGGTGCAGCCCAGCGCGCGCAGCTCCTCCAGCTCGCCCTTGAAGGATGTCTCATCCTTCAGGTCGCTGATGGTGACCTGCGCGCCCTTTTCGCAAAGGAGCTTTGCCGCGGCGATGCCGCTGCGGGCCATGCCGCAGACCAGCGCCCGCTTTCCCTTGACGTCCATCATGATGATCCGCCTCCGTCTTTCGCTTTAGAGCACGCCCAGCAGCGTCAGCACGCACAGCGCCGCCGTCGTCACCATGTACATGGCGACGATCTTCACCTCATGCATCCCGCAGAGCTCGAAGTGATGGTGAATCGGCGCCATTTTGAAGATGCGCTTGCCGTGCGTGGCCTTGAAGTAGGTGATTTGAATGATGTCCGAAACGCTCGACATCAGCATCCAGAACGCGATGAGCACGAGAATCAGCGGCTGGCGCAGCAGCATCGCCGCGGCGACCACCGCGCCGCCGATGAACATGGAGCCCGTGTCGCCCATGAACATCTGCGCCGGATAGGCGTTGCGCATGAGGAAGGCCATGCAGCCGCCGCACATCGCCGCGCAGCCGACGCCGACGCCGCCCAGTCCCGCTGCGCCGGCGATCACAGCCAGCGTCGCGAAGTCGACCATCGACACGCTCGTCAGCAGGCCATCAAGGCCGTCGAGCAGGTTGGCGCTGTTGGTCGTGCCCACGATGATGAACATCATGATCGGGATGTAGAGGATGCCCAGATTCCACTCTACGCGCAGGAACGGCACCTTGATCACCGGGCCGACCTGCGGATGGAAATAGCAGTATGCCGAGAACGCCAGCGCCAGAATCGTCTGGAAGAACATCTTCTGCTTGGCCGTCAGGCCGCCGTTTTTGCCGCGGCGGATCTTGGTCATGTCGTCCGCAAAGCCGATGCAGAGGTTGCCAAACGCCATGAGCAGCATGGCCAGCAGCATATTTTGGGAGAACGGCTGCGCGTAGTCGTTGGCCACGAGCGCCGCAACGATGGCCGCGCCCGCGATCACGAGGCCGCCCATCGTGGGCGTCCCCTGCTTCTTTTTGTGCGCCTCCGGCGCCAGCTCGTAGATATTCTGCCCGAATTTGAGCTTGTGCAGCACGGGCAGCAGCAGCTTGCCCAGCAGGCATCCCACCGCAAACGCGAGCAGCAGGGTCAGCATCATCCTTTGCATCGTTCATTCCTCCGCGTTCTTTGCGCCTTGTCTGCGGCGCGCTTGTTTGTCGAAACCGTGCCCTTGGCCCGGGAGGGCCGTATCAGCCCCTGTTCTCCGCCTTGATCTCCTCAAGAAGCTCTGCGACGACAAGCTTCTCGTCAAAGGGATGCTTGACGCCGGCGATGTCCTGGTAGGTCTCGTGTCCCTTGCCGGCGAGCACAATGATGTCCCCGCCCACGGCCATTTCCATCGCCTGCCGGATCGCCTCGCGCCGGTTCTCGATGACCTCGTACTGCGCGCCCGTCGGGGCGATGCCCTTCTCAATCGCCGCGAGAATCGCCATCGGATCCTCGAAGCGCGGGTTGTCGCTGGTGAGGATGGAGTAGTCCGCCAGCCGCCCGGCGATCTCGCCCATCATCGGCCGCTTGCCCTTGTCGCGGTCGCCGCCGCAGCCGAAGACCAGAATCAGTCGGCCCCGGCAGAACTCGCGCACCGTGCGCAGGATGTTGGAAAGCGCGTCCGGCGAATGCGAATAGTCGAGAATCATTCGGTACGGCGTCGCCGTGCCG
>SFFC01000180.1 GCA_004556985.1 Clostridiales bacterium
AAATCTCCTTCGTGATCGTTGACAAATGAATACCCATTGCGTGAACGAAACCCTGTGGAGGAGCGGCAAGGCGCACGGCGCGACGATGGCATATCCGGAGCGATGGACGGGCCCTGAATCCGGCTTGGCAAGCCGGGGCGCGACGAGGACGCAGGGAGATTATGATGCTTCCTCACGGCTCTTCATGGACTGGAAGGGAGCTTCCTGCTGTACCGCCAGATGGTACGTGCATCGGAGGCTATGACGCTGCGGCCGGCAGCGGCGCGCAGCTCCCGGTGCTCGAGCTCGTGGCGGCGATGTACGAGCAGCTCCTGTCCGAAGGCGACGGCGAGCTGGGCACACAGGCGCTCATCAAAGCGTACCGGGAGGGCTGAGCCCCCTCCGAAACTCCGGGCTGATCGGGGGATTCTCCCCCTTTGGCAATATGGTATTATGGTTCTTTTATTCCAATGCGCCGCCGGCACGATGGGATGGGTTGCGGGCGGCCAAAGACCGGCAAGGAGGTAACACATGCCAACGGATCTATTCGCAAAACCAAAGAACATGTATGTGCAACAGGCGCGCCAGCTTGGCGTCTACCCGTACTTCCATGAGCTGGAGTCGCGGCAGGACACCGAGGTCGTCATGGAGGGCAAGCGCCGCATCATGCTCGGCTCGAACAACTATCTCGGCCTGACCGTGCATCCGCGCGTGATCGCCGCAGGCGTGCAGGCGCTCCAGACCTTCGGGTCCGGCTGCTCGGGCTCGCGGTTTCTCAACGGCACGCTGAGCCTGCACACGCAGCTCGAGCGCGAGCTGGCCGGCTTTCTTGGCAAGGAGGCGGTCATGACGTTCTCGACCGGCTTCCAGTCCAACCTCGGCATCATCTCCGCCATCTGCGGCAAGGACGATTACATCCTCTCCGATAAGGAGAACCATGCGAGCATCTACGACGGCTGCAAGCTCTCGTACGCCAAGATGCTCCGCTACCGCCACAACGACATGGAGGAGCTGGAGCGGCGGCTGCAGCAGGTACCGGATACGGCCGGCTGCCTGATCGTCACCGACGGCGTGTTCTCCATGGGCGGCGATATCTGCAACCTGCCGGAGATCGTGCGGCTTGCAAAGAAATACGGCGCGCGCGTCATGGTGGACGATGCGCACGGCCTCGGCGTGATCGGCGAGGGCGGCCGCGGCACCGCCTCCTACTATGGGCTCGAGGACGAGGTGGACATCATCATGGGCACGTTCTCCAAATCCCTCGCGTCCATCGGCGGCTTCATGGCCGCCAGCGAGGAGGTCGTGGACTATGTGCGCCATGCCTCCCGCCCCTACATCTTCTGCGCGTCCATACCGCCCGCGAGCTGCGCGACCGCGCTCGAGGCGCTGCACATCCTCATGGAGCAGCCGGAGCTGCCGGCACGCCTGTGCGCGCTGGCCAAGCACATGCGCGAGGGGCTGCGCGCGCGCGGCATCTCCATCCGCGAGAGCGACACGCCGATCATCCCGATCTATACGTACGATGCGCTCAACACGCTCACCGTGGCCAAGGAGCTGTACGATGAGGGCGTGTATGTCAATCCCGTGCTGCCCCCGGCGACGCACCCGTCCGAGTGCCTGCTGCGGACAAGCTACATGGCTACCCATACCGAGGCGCTGCTCGATGAGGCGCTCGACATCATCGAAAGGGTGGTGCTGCGGCATGTCGCAGAGTAAGGGCGTCGTACTCGTCACCGGCGCGTCGAACGGCATCGGCCTCGCGGCGGCGAACGCGTTTCTGGGCGCGGGCTATACCGTGTACGGCCTGTCCCGCCATCCGTTCCCCGGCGCGCGCCACAGGCATCTGGTCGCGGACGTCACCGATGAGGCCGGCGTCACGGCCGCGGTCGACGCGATCCTCTCCGAGCAGGGCCGGCTCGACGTCCTCGTGAACAACGCCGGCTTCGGCATCTCCGGCGCGGTTGAGTTCACGAGCGACCGGGAGGTGCGCAGGCAGTTCGACGTCAACCTGTTCGGCACGCTCAACTGCATCCGCGCCGTGCTGCCGCACATGCGCGCGCAGCGCTCCGGCATGATCCTGAATCTCGGCTCCGTCGCGGGCGTGATCCCGATCCCGTTCCAGGCGTTCTACTCGGCCGCAAAAGCCGCCATCGGCTCGATCACGATGGCCCTGCAGAACGAGGTGCGCCCGTTCTGCGTGCGCGTCTCGGCGCTGCTGCCCGGCGATGTCAAAACCGGCTTCACCGCCGCGCGCGAAAAGAACGCGGCCGGCAGCGATGTTTACGCGGCGCTCGACCGCTCGGTCGCGGGCATGGAGCGCGACGAGCAGAACGGCATGGCGCCCGCGGTGATCGGCCGGCGCATCGTCGCCATTGCCGAAAAAAAGCGCCCGAAGGCGCTGTACAGCTGCGGGCTGCAGTACCAGTTCTTCCTGCTGCTGCAGCGGGTCCTGCCCGTGCGCACGCTCAA
>SFFC01000181.1 GCA_004556985.1 Clostridiales bacterium
CGCCGAGATCAAGGCTGGTAAGGTTGAGTACCGCCTCGACAAGCAGGCGATCATCCACTGCCCGATCGGCAAGAAGTCCTTCACCGCCGAGCAGCTGACCGAGAACCTCTCCGCGCTGATGAACGCCATCAACCGCGCGAAGCCGGCCGCCGCGAAGGGCATCTACCTGCGCAGCGTCGTGCTCTCCTCGACGATGGGCCCGGGCATCAAGCTCAATCCGCTCAAGTTCTGATTCGCATCCGTGCGAAGATAAAAGCAAAAGGGAATGTATCGCAAAGGTACATTCCCTTTTTTGCTCTGCAAATCCACCCCGTTTCAATCGTAGGCCGCTTTGCGGCCTGCTCTGAAACTACATTCTTTTCTGATGGATAGGAAACGTTAGGGCTGCCGCCCTAAGACCTGCTTGGGGATTTCATCCCCAAACCCCACTTTCGTTTCGCGCGGTTTTCAGCCTTCATACAGGAATCAGAACCCATCCCCCGGTGTGAAGCCCGCGTTGGTCTGCGGGTTTTCGGCGCGCTTTTCGCGTGCAAAGGCCTCAATATGGATGGCCATCTGCCGCACGGCTGGGGCGAGCATCTGCGGATTCTGCACGGCGATGCCGAATTCGCGGTATTCCATCGGCTCGATGGGGTAGGCGTCGACATTGCCGTGCGCGCGCTCGAGGATCAGGCTCGGCAGAATGCAGATGCCGAATCCGCTCTCGACCATCGCGATGGTCGACAGGTCGTCCACGACGCGGCAGCTTGCGCGCACGGCGAAGCGATGCTTGGCCAGAAAGGCCTGGATGTCAGCGTCGGTCGCGTCGCCCTGGATGACAAACGTCTCGTGGCGCAGCTCCTCGGGCGTGACATAGCCGGGATTGAGCGTCCGAAAGCCTTTCGGCACGACGCACATCAGCCTGTCGCGGTAGAGCGGATGGACGTTCAGCTCCCGCGTCGATTTCGTCGAGAGGAAGCCGAGGTCGACGGTACCCGTCTTGATCCAGGCGATGACGTCGTCATAGGTGCCCTGATGGATTTCGATGTCCACGCCGGGGAATTTGCGCTTGTAGGAGGTCACGATCTGCGGCAGCCAGGACATGCAGACGCTGTTGAACGCGCCGATGCGCACGGTGCCGCGCTGCACGCCCTTGAGCTCGTCGACGATCTGCGCGAGCGCGTCGTCGGCTGAGAGCACCTGACGAATCACGGGATAGAGCGCCTCGCCGCTGCGCGTGAGCGAGACGCCGCCCTTGCCGCGCACAAAGAGCGCAAAGCCGCAGGATTCCTCCATCGAGCTGACCGCGTGGCTGATGGCGCTGGGCGTCAGATGAAGCACCTGCGCGGCGCGCGCAAAGCTGCCCTGCTGGGTCACGGTATGAAAGATGCGGTATTCCAGCAGCGTCACGGGAAGAACCTCCTTGCGGTTTATTTCGTCAGATCCTCGTCAGGAATGCGGTAGAGCTGGCGGTTGTCGAGCCCCCAGACCTTCTCGGAGAAGCCGCCCGGCATCGCGCGGGAGAGCGCCTCGTTCATCTCATAGAGCCGCGCGTCGAGCGTGTCGATGGCGTTGAGTACCTCGGCCTCCGGGAACTTGGGCGCCAGCGGGCTGCCGTACTCGGGAATGCCGTGGTGGGAGAGAACCATGTGCTGCAGCAGCAGCGCCTTGCCGCGGCTCGCGCCGGTCTTCTGCGCGGCGAGCTCGATGTTGACGACGCCGCGGACGATATGCCCCAGCAGCTTGCCGTCGACGCTGTAATCGGAGACGAGGCCGAGCGCGTCGGCGTCCATCTCGTCGATCTTGGCGAGGTCATGGACGATGACGCCGGCCGTGAGCAGGCTCGCGTTGAGCTGGGGATAGACCGTCATGATCGCGCGCGCGGCCTTGAGCATGGTGGTCATGTGATGGAGCAGGCCGCTGCGCTCCGCGTGATGCATCTGCTTGGCGGCGGGGAAGGTCAGCAGCTTGCTGCCGGCGCGGTCGAGCAGCTCGCAGGTGATGCGGCGCAGGTCGGGATCGGCGATGTGGTCCGCGGCGCGGACGATCTCCTCGAGCATCGCCTTGGGATCCTCCGGCGCGCAGGGGATCAGCGTGGACATATCCACGCCGTCGCGGTTTTCGGCGGCGCGGATCTTCTCCACGCGCAGCTGCATGCGCCCGTTGAACTCGTTGCCCGTGGCGCGCACCTTGACGATGCTGCCCGCGACGGGCGGCTGCACTGTGCCATCCCACATCTTGGCGTTGATGGAGCCGGAGCGGTCGGCGAGCGTCATGTCGAGATAATTCTTGCCGGAGGCGGCGGCACGCTGCTCGGCGGAGCGGACGATCAGAAAGCCCTCGAATTTGTCATCGCGGCGGATTTCGGACAGAAGCATGGATAAACTCCTTTCATTAGAAGGACAAAGGTCTGCCTATCATTATGAACGAAATAGACGGCATTTGCAAGAGAAAGTTCGGGCAAA
>SFFC01000062.1 GCA_004556985.1 Clostridiales bacterium
CCCGTCACCTCGACGGTGAACTTGCTCTCGTCCTCCTTGTCCACAGCGGTCACGATGCCGCGGCCATGGTGGCTTCCGTCCTTCGTGCAGGAGAGATAGACCGTCTCGCCGATGTGGATATAGCGGTTCTCGCTGGAGTTGTAGGCCTTCTCCGTGCTGCATGTGAGCGTATAGCGGTTGATCGGTTCGATGTACACCAGCGCGCCGTAGCGCTCCTTGATGCCCTCCGCGCTGTCGCCCTCGCTGGCGAACACGCCGGATACCGTGCCGTCGGTCATGGCGTAGGTCTTGCTCGTCTCAATGACGGCGATCGGGTCGCCGATCTTCACGCTGTCCCCGGCGCGCACGGGCGATCGCCTGCGCAAAATCCGCCGTCACCTCGCCGCCAAAGACCGTCTCGCCCAGTGCGCAGGCGGGCAGGCAGACAGATGCCAGCAGTGCAGCGGTCATCCTCTTCATCATCATCTTTCCACCTCCGGGAAGAAGGAGTCGTAGGGCTCCTCCATCATCTCCGCCGTGCCGATGAGCACGTCATAGCGGTACATCGGCTGCGCGGTATCCTCCTCCAGCAGGTACGTCTCTCCCTCGACGGTCACGCTGAGCGCCGTCTCGCGAAGCAGCTCATCCTGCAAAAGCGTATAGGCGAATTTACGCGTCGACACGCCGCCCGCCTTGAGCTTCCCGTACTGCGTGCCACCGGTGAAGCCCGCCGTCGGGATCGCCGCGATGTATTCGCCGCTGCGCAGCACGAGATAGTCGACGCCGCTGTTGTAGAGCAGCTTGTAGACGTCGCCCGAAAAGCTCCAGGTGTTCGCACTGTCGGCGCTTAGCGCCTCGAGCACCAGCGTGTTGGGCGCATCCGGCTGCTCGCCCTTCGCCGGCAGCCAGGTCGTCATGCGGGCTGTGAACATTCCGGGCATCTGCCCCTCGTCGTCCTCGCGCGTAAGCGTCAGCGAAAGCGTCTCCCCGCCCGCCGTCAGCGCCTCCATCGGCTCTTCAGGAAAGCTGAGCTCCAGCGCGTTGTAATTCGCGGTCGAATAGTCGAGCGTCTCCTTGACATGGCGCACGGGCGGCTTGCCGGATCCTCCGCCGCCCCCGCCGCCATACGAGGCGCTCTGACCAAAGACGAAGCCCTCCTCGTTGTAGGAGACATGGCCGGCAAAATCGCGCACGGCGATCTGCCGCTGGTCGATGACCTCGCCCTTGCGGCCTGTGAGCAGATAGCCGGTCTCGGAGGGCACATAGGGCTCCCAGGTGTAGCCGTAGTCAAAGGAAATCGCTTCAAGCCCACTGGCCTCGTCGCTCACATCGACCACCGCCGCCAAACTGCTCCATTCCGTCTCCATCAGGTACGGTCCCTGGGGCGGCTGCGTGTCGATCATCAGATCAAACTGCGGCGAGAGCGCCGCCACGTCGCCCATCATATCCAGAATCGCAAAGCGCAGGCTCAGCCGGCCCTCCTGATCGGGCGTATAGCTCTGCGCATTTTCGTCCAGCAGAATCAGCCGTTCATCGCAGATGAACACGCCGTAGACATAGCGCTTTCGCTCGTCCTTCCCGATGCCCGACAGGCCGAACGTCGGCATCGCGGTCATCCATTGGCCCGGCATATAGCCCTCCGGCGTCACGGTCAGGCGAAGCTCCGGCTTGGGCGTCGGCGTGGGTTTGGGGGTCGGCGTGGGTTTGGGGGTCGGCGTGGGCATCGTCGTCTCCGGCGGTGCAGTGGGCTCGGAGGGCGTCGCCTCGCCGGGTCCGTCCGTCTCCTCCGGCTTGGTCGTTTCCTCCGGCTTGATCGTCTCCTCCGGCTTGGTCGTTTCCTCCGGCTTGGTCGTTTCCTCCGGCTTGATCGTCTCCTCCGGCTTGGTCGTTTCCTCCGGCTTGGTCGTTTCCTCTGGCTTGGTCGTCTCCTCCGCCGCGATGCGCACAGCCTGGACGATGAAGGCATCGCTCTCCTCGCTCTTTGGCGTCAGCACGATCTCGTAGCGCGAGATGCCTCCCGGGAAGACCGTCCTGTCCGGCAGGAACGTCACGCGGGCAAGCAGTTCCTCCGAAACGCCATTTACCTCGATGGCGTCCGGCGTAAGCAGATAGACCGTCGCCCGCCCGCCGCTCCCGCGAACGCGGTCAAGCACGCTCTGCAGCTTGCCGTCGATCCTGCTGCCGTCCGCCAGCTCCGCCCAAGCCTCTCCGGAGGGGACAAACACCTCCGTCTCCCCGCCCGATGGCGACTCCTGTGCGGCAGGGGTCTGCGTCTGCTGTGCGGCGGGAGTTTGGGACTGCCGGGCCAGCTCCCGGAGCTTCTCCTCCTCTTCCTTCGTCAAATCCGCAGATTGGACAGGCGGCTCCTTGGCTGCCTCGGGCGGCGTCGCCTCCGACGCACACACAGACGGCACGAGCATCGCCAGACAGAGCAGCCATGCCGTTTCCCTCTTTCTCTTCATCGCCATTTCCTCCCGTAAAAGTTCTCCATGAATATAGACGCGCATGCCCGCCTTATTCTTTCACAGAATGATACGCTTTTCAATCCATTTTCTAAAAAATTTATTGTATATATCCGGCCGTTTTTTTATTCTATTCTCCCAGACCCACGTTTTGATGTCCCTGCAGCGCCAAAAAACAGAGGCGGCCCTTCTTTCGAAGCAGCCGCTCTGTCTTTGTTCTTCTGCTTTTGTCTCAGCTCGCGATGATCTCCTCCGCATCGAGGATCTCACGCGCAATATCGACGATCCGCCGTCCGGAATCCATACTCTTCTTCTGCATGCGGTAGTGAGCCTCCGATTCGCTCAAATGCAGCTGATCCATCAGCCTGCCCTTGGCCCGCTCGATGACCTTGCGCTCCTCGAGCGTTCGTGCGAGCTTCTGCGCCCGCGCGCGGAGCTCGCCCATCCGTGTCCGGCAGTGCGCCAGCACGCGAACGGCCTGCACGAAGGCCTCCTGGCTGACCGGATTGCTCAGCGTCATCACGTTCTCCCCGCTCTCGCCGCTGAACTCCTGCGGCACGATCATCAGCACATCGCTGCCCTCGCCCAGCTTCTGCGCCAGCTCTGTGCCGGTCATATCCGGCAGCTTCCACGTCGTTACGAGCAGGAGCCCCTCCTCCTTCGCCTGCAGAAGCGCCTCCTCCCCGGTGGTACAGACGTCCGCTTCGATCTTCGCATTCGCCAGAATCGCGCGGAGCTTCTCTGCCACATGCTGCGACGCCGCGATCAACAACCGTTCTCCCTGATCCATACCCATTCCTCCATTGCGCTGGAAAACCCATCCTTGGCATTCCTCGGCTGTGTACGCCGACATTATAGCAAGCGCTTACATCATTTTCAAGTGGATTTGACGAAATAATCTTAATTTCTTGCAGTTTTATCAATTTTTATCATTTTTACGTTCAAAAACTGAATAATCAAAACCAATCCTCCCACTTTTTCCTAGAATTTTGCGGATATGAAAGCCATTTATTCCCCTCAAAAAAAGCCCTCCCCAGCCGGGGAGAGCGTAAATCATGCATTTATCGATCCTGATAAGCCAGCGCCGCGCCGACGAAGTCGCGGAAGAGCGGATGCGGGCGGTTGGGGCGGCTCTTGAGCTCCGGGTGGTACTGCACGCCGACGAACCAGGGATGCTCCGGCAGCTCGACGATCTCCACCAGATCGCGGTCGGGGTTGACGCCGCCGATGCGCATGCCGGCCTCGATAAACTTGCTGCGATACAGGTTGTTGAACTCGTAGCGATGGCGATGGCGCTCGAAGATATCCTCCGTGCCATAGGCCGCAAAGGACTTTGAGTTCTTCGCCAGGCGGCAGGGATACTTGCCCAGGCGCATCGTGCCGCCCTTTTCGTCAATGTTCTGCTGGTCGGGCATCAGGTCGATGACCGGATACGGCGTGTTGGGATCGACCTCGCTGGTGTGCGCGCCGTTGAGCCCGATGACGTGGCGCGCGAACTCGATCACCGCCATCTGCATGCCCAGACAGATGCCAAAGAACGGCACGTTGTTTTCACGCGCATACTGCACGGCAGCGATCTTGCCCTCCAGGCCGCGGGAGCCGAAGCCGCCCGGGACGAGCACACCGGCGCAGTCCGCAAGGCGCTCGCGGGCGTTTTCGGGCGTCAGCTCCTCGGCCGCCACCCATTTGATCCTCACCTTGGCATGGTGGTAGATGCCGCCGTGTGTGAGCGCCTCGACGATGGAGAGATAGGCGTCAGGCAGCTCGACGTATTTGCCAACGACGGCAATGCTGACCTCGCGTTCCGGAGTCAGCAGGCGCTCCACCATCTCGCGCCACTCGGTCAAGTCGGCCTCGGGCACGTCGATGCCCAGCAGGCGACAGACGCAGGCGTCCATACCCTCCTCGTGGATCATCAGCGGCACCTCGTAGATGCTGCGGGCGTTGAGGTTTTCAAAGACGCAGTCGCCGGGGATGTTGCAGAACAGGCCGATCTTGGCGCGAACGTCTCGCGGAATCGGCTGCTCGCTGCGGCAGACGATGATATCCGGCTGGATGCCCATGCCGGTGAGCTCCTTGACCGAATGCTGCGTGGGCTTGGTCTTGAGCTCACCCGCAGCGGAGATGTAGGGCACGAGCGTCACATGGATATAGAGCACGTTTTCGCGGCCGACCTCGCTCTTGAGCTGGCGCGCCGCCTCGATGAAGGGCTGGCTCTCGATGTCGCCGACGGTGCCGCCGATCTCGGTGATGACGACGTCCGGCGCGTTCTCGCCCAGCGAAACCTCGAGCATCCTGCGCTTGATCTCGTTGGTGATATGCGGAATGACCTGAATCGTCGCGCCGAGGTATTCGCCCTTGCGCTCGCGGGAGATGACCGTCCAGTAGACGCGGCCGCTGGTCACGTTCGCCGCCTGGGTCAGGCTCTCGTCGATGAAGCGCTCGTAGTGGCCCAGGTCGAGATCGGTTTCCGCGCCGTCATCGGTCACATAGACCTCGCCGTGCTGATACGGATTCATGGTTCCGGGATCGACGTTGATGTAAGGATCGAATTTCTGAATGGAAACCTTAAGTCCCCTGCTCTTGAGCAGCCGTCCCAGAGACGCCGCCGTAATGCCCTTGCCCAGCGAGGAGACGACGCCGCCCGTGACGAAAATGAATTTTGTATGCATCCTGAACCCTCCCGTTCTGTCCGCTGCCAGAAAAAACAACACCGGATTATTATATCACTGCTCGGGAAGATTTCAAGCTTCTTTGAAGATTTTCCCAAAATTCCTGCAAATTTATCTATTTTCGCACAAAGGATGAGATAAAATCGAATGTTTTCGTTCGTCAGAAACCGTTATTTTCCCCGTGCGGCATCCATGATCACTTGTGGTAGAGGCTGTTTTTTTCGTAAACCGGCTCGCAGGTCAGATTGAGCCCAAGCCGCTTGAAGACGCTGTCGTCCACCGTGGAGAGGATGACCGTGGAATGGACGTCGCAGTCCGCAAGCTCCGAGAGGCACTGCATGGCGCGCATGGCGTTTTCGTCGCTCGCCGCGCTGATGGAGAGCGCGATGAGCATCTCGTCGGTATGCAGGCGCGGATTCTGGCTCTTCATGTAGCCCGTCTTCAGCGTCTGAATCGTGCCAATGACCTCGGGGGAAATGAGCTTGATCTCGTCGGGAATGCCGGCCAGCGCCTTGAGCGCGTTGAGCAGCGCAGCTGAGGAGGGCCCGAAGAGGTCAGTCGTGCGCCCCGTGACCACCCGGCCGTCCGGCAGCTCGATCGCCGCGGCGGGCATGCCCGTGCGCTCCGCGACGGCGAGGGCCGCAGGCACGACGCTGTGCATCTCCGGCTCGATGTTGAGCGTGCGCATCAGCAGCTCGATCTTTCCGACCTCCTCCTCCGAGGTCAGGCCCTGGCGGCGCAGGCAGGCCGCCTTGAAGTAGCGGCGGATGATCTCCTGCTTGGAGGCCTCGCAGCAAACCGCGTCGTCCGTGATCGAGAAGCCCACCATGTTGACGCCCATGTCCGTCGGACTCTTGTAGGGGCATTCGCCGTAGATGCGCTCAAAGATCGTACGCAGCACGGGATAGATCTCGATGTCGCGGTTGTAGTTGACCGTCGTGACGCCGTAGGCCTCCAGATGGAAGGGATCGATCATGTTGACGTCGTTGAGGTCGGCCGTCGCGGCCTCGTAGGCAAGGTTGACCGGATGCTTGAGCGGCAGATTCCAGATCGGGAAGGTTTCAAACTTCGCGTAGCCCGCCTTGACGCCGCGCTTGTGCTCGTGGTAGAGCTGGGAAAGGCAGGTCGCCATCTTGCCGCTGCCCGGGCCGGGCGCGGTCACGACGATCAGCGAGCGCGTCGTCTCGATATAGTCGTTGCGGCCGTAGCCCTCGTCGCTGACGACGAGCTTGAGATCCGCCGGATAATTCGGAATGCGGTAATGGCGGTAGACGCGCAGGCCCAGCGCCTTCATCCTGTTTTCAAAGACGACGGCGGACGGCTGACCGGCATACTGCGTCAGCGCGATGGAGCCGACGTACAGCCCGAAGCCGCGGAAGATGTCGATCAGGCGCATGACGTCGGTGTCATAGGTAATGCCAAGGTCGCCGCGCCGCTTGTTCTTCTCAATATCGCCCGCGTTGATGGCGATGACGATCTCCGCCTGATCGCGAAGCTCCAGCAGCATCTTGATCTTGTTGTCCGGCTCAAAGCCCGGCAGCACGCGCGAGGCATGGTAGTCGTCAAAGAGCTTGCCGCCGAATTCGAGATACAGCTTGCCGCCGAACTGCGCAATCCGCTCCCGGATGCGCTCAGACTGCAGGCGAATGTACTTCTGACTGTCAAAACCGATCCTCTTCATCTTCTGATTTCCCTTCGTCTTTATGTCCGTTGTAACTGTTGCCTTGTCCTTTTCTGTTTTCCCGCCGCCATGCGGCCGTCCGGCTCACAGCGCCATCGGGCTCCTTCCCGCGTTCACGCCGCCAAACACGCGCAGATTCGGCGCGCAGCCGTCAAAGGCCAGATCGCTGACCCGCGTCGTCGTGGGCATCTTGACAAACGAGAGCCGCGAGCAGCCGAAGAAGGCCATCCGCCCGACGCTGCCCGTGCCCCAGGGGAGGGTCACCTGCGTCAGGTTTTCGCATCCGGCAAACGCGCTGTCACAGACGCGCTCCAGCCCGCGCTCAAAGCCGACGCTCACCATGGAGCGGCAGCCGAAGAACGCGCTCTCCCCGATGACGCGGACATTGCCGCCGATGACGAGCTGCTCGAGCGTACCGCAGGCGAAAAACGCCTTGGGCGCAATCTCGCAGACGGCCCGCCCGCAGAGCTCCCCGGGGATCTCGATCCGGACGGGGCGCTCCTCCCGGGGTCCGAGCACGCGCAGCGAGCCATCCTCCGTCTCCTCCAGGATGAGCGTTTCATCCTCCCGCCAGCTCTCGGAATCGTAGCCGATGCCGTTGAGCTGTGCGTACTGTCGGGCCGGCGCATCCTCCGCGCCGTGGATGACGAGCTGCCTTCCGCAGCCGAAGAACGCGCCGCCGCCGATCTGCGCGACGCTCGAGGGCATGTCCACCCGGGTCAGCGACGTGCATTTAGAGAAGCAGGACGGGCCGAGCGCCTGTACGCCCGGCTCGATGCGCACGCGCTGAAGCCCGGCGCATTTGGCGAACGCCAGCGTGCCCACCCTCGCGACGCTTCCCGGAATCGTCAGCCGGGTCAGGCGCGAGCAGCCGGAAAAGGCCATTTCGCCGATCTGCCTGAGGCCCTGCGGCAGCGTCACGCGCCGCAGCGCCGCGCAGCCCTCAAATGCCCTGGCGGCGATCGCCGTCACCGGGCATCCGCCTGCCTCAAACTGGATGTCCAGATCGTCTGCCGTCCTGTCGATGCAGCGCACGACGGTCAGCGTCCCGTCGCCGTTGTCCGCCAGCTCGAGCACATGCCGCGCGGCCATCGCGTAGGCCGCGCCCGCTGCGGGCCGCGGCGCGCTCTCCCGCGCCTGCGCGCCGGTCTGCACGCTGGCGCTGAAGCTGTCCTGCCCCAGGGTCTGCATGTCCTCTTTTTTTCTCGTGATGAGCATGCTTTATCTCCTTGGCTTTCCGCCGTATTTGGTCACATTTCGCTCTATTATATCATTGCCCGCCGGGATTGGCAATCGGCCTGCGGGAACATCACGCGAAGTTTTTCCGCGCTTTTTTTCGGTTTCCCTTGACAGCCTTCGGCATTCGTTGTATCATGATGATATCAAAAAGCTATCATGCAAATCCGAAAGGGAGGCTTCTTTATGGAAAACCGCATCGTTCAGCTGCCCGAGGAAAAGACCGCGCCGCATGCAAACGGCTTTGCCGTGCTGCCGGTCGTGCTCGTCGGCCTTCTCGCCGCCATTGCCTGCTTTGTGCTGGGCTGCATCCGCCTGGAACGTGAGTTTTATGCCATCGGCGGCGTGCTGCTGGGCGTGGGCATCGTCGGCATGGTCGTCTTCCCGATCCTGATGGCGGGCTTCCGTGTCGTTGGCCCGAACCAGGCAATCGTGCTGACGCTCTTTGGCAAGTATTTCGGCACGCTCCGCAAGCCCGGCTTCTACCATGTCAACCCCTTTGCCACGGCCAACGCGCCCGCTGCTGCCGCCGGCGAAGCCGCGGAGCCCGCCGTGCGCAGGAGCGTAAACGGCATCGAGGTTTCCTCCGCGTCCCGTGCCAGCAAGAAAATCTCCCTGAAGACGCGCACGCTGGACAACCGCAAACAAAAGGTTAACGACGCGCTGGGCAATCCGATCATCATCGGCTCCGTCGTCATCTGGCGCGTCGAAAACCCGACCGTTGCCGTCTTTTCCGTGGAGAACTTTGAGCAGTATCTGTCCATCCAGTGCGATTCCGTGATCCGCAACATCGCCCGCCTCTACCCCTATGACACGATGGAGAACGATTCGGACGAGAAGACCCTGCGCGGCTCGAGCAGCGAGGTCTCCGAAATCATGCAGCAGGAACTCTCCGAGCGTGTCCTGGACGCCGGCCTGGTCATCGAGGACGTGCGCATCACGACGCTCGCCTATTCCGACGAGATTGCCGCCGCCATGCTCCAGCGCCAGCAGGCGACTGCCATCATCGCCGCACGCCAGAAGATCGTCGAGGGCGCGGTCGGCATGGTCAAGATGGCCATCGACCAGCTCAGCGAGGACGAGGTCGTCGTGCTCGACGAGGAACGCAAGGCCGCGATGGTCTCCAACCTGCTGGTCGTCCTCTGCGGCAGCAAGGATGCGCAGCCTGTCGTCAACAGCGGCAGCCTCTACTGATCCCCTGGAGGTGATCCCTTGAACGAAAACGAACTCCAGGAGCGGGAGGCGCAGCTTGAGGCGCGCCTCGCGCGCATCAGCGAACTGGAAGCCGCCATTCTGCAAAAGGAAAAGGCCGTCAAGGACAGAGAAAAGGCGAAGAAGCAAGTGCTCCTTCGCCTCTCGCCGTCCCTCTGGGATGAAATCGCCGCCTGGGCGGAGGACGACTTCCGCTCGATCAACGCGCAGATCGAATACCTGCTCAGTGAGGCCGTCCGGCACAGAAAGAAGCGCTGACGCTCTCCCTGCTCATAAAAAGGCGCATGCACAGGCAAAACGTGCATGCGCCTTTTAAGTGTTTCCATCAGGATTTACAGATACCGCCCGATCGCCTCGATGACCTCGCCGTTTTCCGCCGTCACGTCGTCCGCGCAGCAGAGCGAATTGAGCACGGCCTCCTGCGTCGCCTCCGCAATCGCCCGGAAGGCGAGCTCAAGCGAATACTCCGTAATCACCTGCTGGGTCAGTACGCGATGCATGCCGCCGTGGGGCATCCGGTTGGCCGTCGAAAAGCCGACCATCACGTCGCCGCTGCCGTGGCCGAAATAGCTGCCGCAGCGCGCGAGGCCGACCGAGCAGCGCTTGAGGATCCGCCGGAGCTGGCGGTCGCTGACGGGCAGATCCGTCGCGACGATCATCATGATCGAGCCGCGGTCATTGGGCTCCGTCCGCGGCGCAGCATTCTTCCTGGCGAGAATCTCCTCGCCCAGCCGCCGCCCGCAGACGGTCAGCTCCTCCAGGCACCCGTGGTTGCTCTGCACGAGGACACCGAGGGTGTAGGTCTTTCCCGCAATCGTCAGCAGGCGCGAGGCCGAGCCGATGCCGCCCTTGAGCCCATGGCAGACCGTGCCGGCGCCCGCGCCGACGTCGCCCTCGTCAAAATCCTCCTTCGCCTCCGTGATCGCCTGCATGACATGCGCCGCCGTCACGGGCCTGTCCGCAATGGCGTTGAGCGTCGCGTCATTGCATTCGCCGACGACGGGGTTGACCGAGTGCATCTCGATCCGGTCCTCCCGGCACCGCTCGGCCATGTAGCTGACCATCGCGTCGTGGACGATGCCGACGTTGAGCGTGTTGGTCAGCGCAATCGGTGTCTCCAGCGTGCCCAGCTCGTCCACCTGCACGAGTCCCTGCGTCTTGCCGAAGCCGTTGAGGACAAACGACGCCGCCGTGAGCTTGCTTTTGAACATGTTATCCTCACAGGGGAGGATGACCGTGACGCCTGTGTGATGCCGCGCATCGCGGATGGTCGCGTGGCCCACGCGGACGCCCGGCACATCGGTGATCTTGTTGAGCCTTCCCTTCGGCAGCGTGCCGACCCGGATGCCGCGGTCTGCGGCGCATTTTGCGTTCATGCTTATCCTTCGCCCTCTTCTTCCCTGCGGGATTGTCCCGTGATCTCGCGCACGGCCTGCGCAGCTCCCTGCGCTGCGCTCTGCTCCTGCGCGCTGAGCGCGGCGAGCGCGGCCGCGTTGTCTGTATCGACGACGCGGTAGACCGTCGCCGTATCCGCCCGATCACGCGCGATGTACACCGGCGTGCAGACGAGCTCACCCAGCGTCACGCGCCGGACAGCCGGGTCATAGGTCACGGACAGATGCGCGACCATGCCCGCAGTGTTTTCCGCAGCACGTGCGTCCGTCAGCAGGCTGCCCAGCGAGTAACAGACCACGGTCTCATACTCAAGCCCGTCCGCGCGCGTGACGCGCAGGCGCTCCGTCTCCAGCACGACGTTGGGATGCGTGCCCAGGATGATATCCGCGCCGGCCTCCGCTAGCGTCACGGCCAGCCGCCGGACGTCCGCCGGGGTCTCCTGCTTGTTTTTCGTTCCCCAGTGCGGCAGCACGATGACGACATTCGCCCCCGCCGCGCGCGCCTGGCGGATGTCGTCGACCATCCGCTGCCCATCGATCTGGCAGACCGCCGCGCGCTCTTCCTCCCGGGTCTGCTGCTTGCCCTCATCGCTCAGCCCGTAGGTGTAGGCGAGCACGGCCACCTGCACGCCGTTGACGCCGAAGAGGCTGCCGCCCTGCGCGCCGCCGTCTAGCGAGACGCCCACGCTCGCCATACCGCGCGCCGTCAGCTCGCCAACCGTGAGCGCCAGACCGTCGTAGCCCTTGTCAAGCGCCCGCTCCGTCGCCAGCGACACGAGATCCGCACCCGCGGCACGCAGCCCATCGAGGATCTGCGGCGGCGTGTTGTAGGTTCCGTAGCCCTTCTGCGCGCCGGCGGTCGTCGTCTCGAGCGTGACGATAGACAGGTCAGCGCCGCTGAGCGCATCGCCGAGCCCCGCGAAGACAGGCTCAAAGTCGTAATGGTCGCTCCCCTCCATCGCGCTCTCCCGAATGGCCTTAGGCGCATAGACGGTTCCCCCAGCCGAGAGCGTGAACGTGCTGACGGCCGGCACGGGCGTCGGCGATGCCTGCAGCGCGTCCGCTGTACAGACCGCCGCGGGCAGGTTCTGCTGCGCAGCGGGTGTGGGGGGTGGCGCGTCCTTCGGCCGGTTTTCCCCGATCGGGAGGGAAACGAAGACCTCGCCGCGCTCGCCCGGCCCATTCCCGGCGATCACGGCCAGAAACGCGCCGCACAGAATCAGGACGGCAGCCGTCAGCAGCAGCATCAGCAGCGTCCCCAGAGAAACGCGCTGGCGCGCCCTGCGCTTTTTCAAATTCCATCCCTCCTCTGTCGCTTCTTATGGAAAAGGCAGCTTTAGGCAGCCCTTCAGGCCATCCCGCCCGGCGTCGCCCGATCAAGCAAAAAAAGATGCACCCGGAGAAGCTCCGAATGCATCCGCAGTCGCAAGACTCAGGCCTGAGCCGGGGCGCCCACCGGGCAGTTCTCCGCGCACGCGCCGCAGTCGATGCAGGTGTCCGCATCGATCACGTACTTGCCATCACCCTCGCTGATCGCGCTCACCGGGCAGTTGCCGGCGCAGACGCCGCAAGAGATGCAATCGTCAGAAATCTGATAAGCCATACTTTTCACCTCCCGGAAAGTCTTTGGGATTGTCCCGCTTCATTTTAGCACGGTGCATAACGTTTTGCAAGGTGATTTTCGACTTTTCCCGCAGAATCCGCGTTTCGCTCAGAGCAGATCCTCCGGTTCGCCATTTTCCGCAAATTCGATCTCCTCGGCGTCAGCCTGCCGGCTCTGCGCCGGTTTTTCCGCCGTTTCTTCTCCGGCGGCGGATTCCGCTTCCATCACGTCGATCGTCTGCACGGCGACCTCCTCCTCCCCGAACAGAAGGCCGGTCTCCTCCGCCTGCTGCGCGCCCGGCTCCGCCGCGATCCGCTCAGCCTCCGGCGCTGCCTCCTGCTGCTGTGCAGGCGGGGGCTGCATCCGGGCCTCCGGCCTGCGCTGCGCCTGCACCGGCTGCTCGAATCTGTCGCCCTGCCCGCCGCGGCGGGGCAGCTTGTCCCCGCGGCGGGGCTTGCGTTCGTCGCCGCCCTCGGGCCGCGGACGCTCCCTGCGCGCGCCGCCCTCCTGCCTGCGTTCCGGCCGCTCGCCGCGTTCGCCCTTCTCGGGCTTCTCGCCGCGCTCTGGCCGCCGTCCCTTCTCGGGCTTCTCGCCGCCCTCGGGCTTCTCCGGGTGGGGCGCGGCGCTCTGTGCGTCCTGCGCCGGGCGCTGGCAATCGTCGATCGCGTAATCGCGCAGCTCAAACGAATCGCCAACCGCAATGCGCACCCGGACGCGCTCTTCGAGCACGTTGATCGCGTTGATCGTGCCGACGCCGTCGGGCGTGATGATCTCCCGGCCCACGCGCGGCATGCGCTTGCGCGTCACCTCGTACTGATCCTGC
>SFFC01000182.1 GCA_004556985.1 Clostridiales bacterium
GCCCGGCTGCTGGCGCCCGTGATGACCGGCGCGGCGCTGACCTGCCTGTCGCTGGTGGGCAACGTGCTGATCTTCTGCGTCGGCGTCAATCTCCTCTTCGGCAAAAAGGTGAAGGTCGCCAACTATCTGCCCGCGCTCGTGCTGGCCGTGCTCTGGGGCGTCTTCGCGCCGTAAGCGCATTCCCGTTTCCAGAAAACAGACGGGCCTGTTTCCCCCCTCCGGTTGGGAGAAGCAGGCCCGTTTTTTGTCCGTCAGGCGCGTTCAGCGCTTCGGCGCGATCCTCCAGCCCTCCACGCCGCCGACGAGCAGCGCGCGGCGCACCATGCCGCCCAGCTCGTATTCGACGACCTCCACGTCCTCCTTGCGGCACTGCGCGCAGACGAGGACGACGCCCTCCGCCTCCTCGCGGCGCTCCAGATAGGGCTCCGCGATCACCCGGCTCAGGCTGGCGCCGAAGCGGTGCAGCTCCTCGAGCAGCACCCTGCGCACCGTCTCTACCACGGCGGGGTCGGAAAGCTCGATGCGCACCTGCGCCAGATGCAGCCTCCGGGTGAACTCATTCACCGCGGAGTTGTGGATCATCATGGCGTTGCCGTCCTCGAGCACCAGCGTAGTCATGCGCAGGCCGATTTCCTCGATATAGCCCTCACTCCCGTTGATGACCACCCGGTCCCCCACGCGCAGGGAATCCTCGAAGATGATGAACATGCCGCTCAGGAAGTCCTTGATGAGCTCCTGCGCGCCGAAGGTCAGCGCGAAGGAGATGAAGCTCGCCGTCGCCACGACGGCCGCGGGATTGAAGCCGATGAGCGGCAGGCAGTAGAACAGCGCGCCGAACGCCGCGCCATACTTGAGCACGTTGCCCAGCATCACGCCGATGGTGCGCGTGCGCGTGCTCATCGTGCCCATGAACCAGCGAAGGGCCCGGCACAGCAGGAGGGCGGCGACGTACACCGCCGAGACGACCCACAGCACATAGGTCAGAGAGAAGACGTTGAGGGAGTGCTCCCACTTGAGGCTCAGGACGTACGCCAGCATGGAGCTGGCCTCCTGCCGGCTGTCCATCCACCTGTAATACAGGAAGGCCGCCACGACCGCCAGCACCGCGAAGAAGCGCAGCAGCGCCTCGAGCTTTTCATTCGCATTCATGCAGCGGAAGCGGCCGAAGGCCCCGTCCCAGCCGCCGTCTGTTCCGGAAGAGTCGCTCTCCTGCAGGCCGCCCTTCCTTCCGGCAGCCAGCCGCCTGACGATCCTCCGCTTGACGAGGATGAGCAGCGCGGCTGCGGCCATGATGAGCATACCCGTCACGACGCTCACCTGCATGACTGCGACGTCGTCGCCGTACACGCTGCGCTTGGGGACGGCGACGAAGGCGTATTCCTCCCCGATCCGCCGGCAGGTCAGGAAGTACTGCCTGTCCGCCAGCCATTGATAGCCGGAATACCCGTCCGCCAGCTCCTCCTCGGTCAGCCCCAGCCGCTGCGGCGGGCCGCCGTCGTACTCCTGCGAGGGCCAGCCCTGAATCAGGCCCTGCTCATCGACGAGGAAGTAGAACGCGCCGTCGCCCATGGCGGGCATCTCCCGGATGACGCTCAGCAGCGGCATAGACAGGCCCTTCCTGTATTCGTCCGGCTCGACGCCCAGCTGCACCATGCCCGGCGCGTCCCTGCGGGCGACGCCGACATACTGCATCTCCCTGTGCCATGCGGTATCGTCCGCCTGCGCCTCCTGAATGCAGACCTCGTCATAGCCGCGCACGACGTTCCAGAACGCAAAGGACTGATCCTCCGGGCTGCTGCTGAGCGCAAAGTCCGTAAAGACCGTGTTGGTCGCCTGCGTCCTGCCCGCCCCGTCGAACACATAGATGGAATCCACGCTCAGCGCGTCCGCGATGCGCGCCGCGCCCTCCGCGCTGCACAGCGACGGCGCCGCCTCCAGCACGAGCGCCGCCATCTTCGCCAGGGTGACGAGGTCCGCGTCGTAGCTGAGCACGTCCTCCTGCGTCTCCCGCAGGCTGTCCTCCCGCGTCTGCTCGAGCAGGTACAGGCGCTGGGCGTTGTCGATGCGGTGGCCGGAGGCCGAGGTGAACGTCTCCAGATAGTAGCTCATCACCGCCAGCGCGGCAAATGCGGTGAGCGTCATGCGGGCCATCCGCCGCGCGGAGACGGTGCGCCTCCCCATCCCCAGAATCGCGCGCTCCTCCCCGCAGACGAGGATGCCGCGCTCCTCGTCCTCGCGCAGGAAGTGCGCATACCAGTACAGCAGCATCGTGCTCAGCGTAAAGATCAGCGCATAGAGGAAGGTCGTCTTCCCGCGCTTTGAGCAGACGTCGCGCATGGAGATGAACGCAGCATACCGGGAGCCGTCCGCGAAGTCGTGCCTGATGACCTGATAGCCGTCGCCGTAGTCCGCGTTGTCGGT